>JAIMBU010000109.1 GCA_023511325.1 Gorillibacterium sp. | reverse complement strand
GAGCTTATCTAATGCTTTATGCAACAGCTTACGGTCCACCTGCTCCTCAATATTACGATAAATGGTGTCATTTTCGGTCCCCAGTACATCCGAGAGCAACAGTTCGTTGCCATCCCAGTCAATGTTTAACGGCTCATCGAAGGAAACCTCTGTGCGGGTTTTATTGTTACGGCGCAAATACATCAGGATTTCGTTTTCGATGCAGCGTGAAGCATAGGTGGCCAGCTTAATTTTTTTCTCCGGATCGAAAGTGTTGACTGCTTTAATCAGGCCAATCGCTCCAATGGAAACCAGATCCTCAATATTGATCCCCGTGTTCTCAAATTTGCGGGCAATGTAAACCACAAGTCGGAGGTTGCGTTCGATCAGCATCGCCCGTATCGCTGCATCACCACTCGGAAGCTTTTGAAGCAAGTACTCCTCTTCCTCCCTAGTCAGCGGTGGCGGCAGAGCTTCGCTCCCTCCGATATAATATATTTCATCGCCTTTAATTCTAAGGAGCAGGAGCAATCGATAATAATTTAATTGTAGGACCAATTTCCATTTGACATGCATGTCAGTTTCCTCCCGAATAAAAGTGAAAGTGAAGTGAGTGTAATCCGCAACACGAAGGGGCTCTAGTGTCTTCTGAGTAGGTTTTAAAACCGTTTCAGTACGATCAATTAAAACTAAGCTTCCAGTAACATAGGGTGGATAATCGCATGGTAGGAGCCATCTGAACTAAGCTTCCCGCCATCTAGTCCAACAAGCACACGTCCGGTTTCCCACACCTTATCACCGTAGCGCACAATGACTCGATCAGGCTTGAGCGCAAGTAAAAATTGGGTGCCTCGATTCACCCCACGAAAAGGTACGAGCCGAAGCCGATCCTGCCAAAGAAAATCATCCTCTCCCAAAGCGGCAATGATTCGATCTGCTTCCGCAGAACGAATCCGCGGCAGCCAGGCTTCCGGAACGACATCCTTCCACTCGGAGGCTTCAATAATCATGACTGGCGTACGGGTTAACGGATCGTATAGCTGATTTCCCGTATCCACTAACCCTTGACAGCAATACACGAAGTCGCCAATATCCACTTGAACCTCTGCAAGATGGGCCTCAGTACGCTGTCTGACTCGAACACTGTTAAATACACGATAAAACAGCCATACCATAAAGATTAATAAGAGTGACAAAACACCTGTACCGACGGGAACTCCGCCAAGCCTAGAAAAAACAATACCATCCAGCAGTTCATCAGATGAAAGCAAGAAATAAGAAAGGGCGAAAACTCCGCCAGCTGCAGCAAAATTGATTAAGTAAAAAACACCCAGATGACGTGCATACTGACGAAGGCTAACAAAACCAAAGGCTGTGAAGATCATGATTAAAGAAAAAATAACTTTCACACTGAGGGTATAGAGAAATGACAGAGAAGGATAAAAAACAAACACAACGTACAAAGCTCCAATTATCGCTGATAATGCCAGCCTCCATTTGCGATATCGAGTCTTCGTTGTCCATGCCGTTACCAGGAGCAGTGAACCGTCAATCAGAAAATTAATTAAAAAAAGCAGATCCAGATAGACGATCACGGCTTCATCCGCCTTAACTGTAAAAGATGAACCCAGTATATGCTAATCCCCGTTCAAAGTCTGTCTTAATGCGCCGAGAATCAGCTTGTATTTTTGTCGATATAGCCATTATCTTGTCATGAATACAACAAAAAACCGCTGACCTATCCATAAAGGACAAGGCCAGCGGTTCATTAATTAAGACTTATGATTATCAGCTTATACTAGACTACTAATCTGAATTGTTCTTCCGACGTAGAAAGGTAGGGATGTCCAACTGATCATTTGCTGCAGGGGTACCGAAAGGACGAAGCGGAGGTATTCTGCTCTCTCCACCGTTGATACTTTCCTTATCCTGCGAAGCCACAGAAGATGGACGTCGCTGCGGAATAGGAGCCGTTTTGTGTTCAAAACCCGTAGCGATAACGGTGACCTTGATTTCTTCCTTGAGACTCTCATCAATGATTGCACCAAAAATAACATTCACTTCAGGGTCTGAAGCAGCAATAACAATCTCCGCAGCTTCATTAACTTCGTACAAACTTAAGTTGGCCCCACCCGTAATATTCATGATGACTCCACGCGCGCCTTCGATTGAGGTTTCCAGAAGTGGACTGTGAATCGCTTTCTTCGCTGCATCAGCCGCACGATTCTCACCCGTTCCAATACCAATACCCATAAGAGCTGACCCTCGTTCAGTCATGATTGTTTTTACATCAGCAAAGTCAAGATTGATCAAGCCTGGAACCATAATAAGGTCTGAGATTCCTGAAACACCTTGGCGAAGTACATTATCTGCTTCCTTGAAGGCTTCAACCATTGGTGTTTTCTTGTCAACGATTTCAAGCAAACGGTCATTGGGAATAACAATGAGGGTATCTACTTTCTCCTTGAGGAGAGCAATTCCTTGTTCTGCTTGCAGAGCACGCTTACGCCCTTCAAATGTAAAGGGTCTAGTGACAACTCCGACCGTGAGCGCTCCACACTCTCGAGCAATTTCGGCGATAACTGGGGCAGCACCTGTACCTGTCCCGCCTCTCATGCCCGCCGTAACAAAGACTAAATCAGAACCCTTGAGTGCTTGTATAATAGCTTCGCGCGACTCCTCAGCAGCTTTCTTGCCTACCTCAGGGTTAGCTCCAGCTCCTAAACCACGAGTCAACTTCTCACCGATCTTCAGCTTATGTTCTGACTTCGCAAGGTTTAATGCTTGAACATCGGTATTCACCGTAATAAATTCAACACCTTGAATTCCGTTCTCGATCATTCGATTAACTGCATTGCTACCGCCACCACCGACACCGATAACCTTTATAGTAGCAAGTTGGTCCATATCAAGATCAAATTCAAACATAAGATTCACCAGCCTCCCCACTTGATCCTCTTTGACCGACATCCTATATTCAGATAGCAGTAGCTACCGTAAAGGCGATCTCAGATGTATTCATTCAACCAATTTTTAAATTTATCATACAAGTTCGGCTGATTCGTCGCTTTCTTTTTCTTCGTACCAGATGGTTTCCCAGTACCTGTTGCTGGTCCCCGCTGCTTATGCGACTTCATCATTTGTGTAATGATACCGACTCCACTAGTATAAGATGGGTCTCTCACCCCAATAAATTCTGGAGTTGCAATTCTTACCGAAGTAGCCAGTTCTCTTTGAGCGACTCCTAAAAGACCAGGCATGGAAACAGTGCCTCCCGTGAGAACATATCCTCCTGGAGCGGCTCCGTAGCCCATATGGTACACTTCACTGCGAATCAATTGAAAAATCTCCTGAACACGAGGTTCAATAATACTGGTTAGATCAATTTGCGAAAACTCTTTTTCTGAATTGCTACCTATACGAGGTACTTTAAAAACTTGATCACGTGTTGCCAACTCTGTAAGGGCACAACCAAACTTCAACTTGACTCGTTCGGCATGCTCCATTTGAGTGTGTAATCCAATTGAAACATCACTTGTGATTAAATCCCCGCCAACAGGTAGAGTTGAAGTGGCTACAATCGTTCCATTCTCAAATACGGCAATTGTAGTAGAGCCCGCACCAATATCAACGAGAACGGTTCCAATGGTCACTTCATCTTTCGATAGGGTAAGGTTCCCTGCAGCAAGCGGCATCAGAATCAGACCGCTTATACGAAGGTCTGCCTTCTCCACAACCCGCCTCAAGTTATGTATGGATGATTTAGCGCCCGTAATAATGGTTGCCTCAACTTCCAAACGAACTCCGATCATCCCGCGTGGATCATGAATTCCTTCAAGTCCATCAACAATGAACTGCTTGGGAACGAGACCAATAATTTCTCTTTCAGGCGGAAGCGCAATCACTTTAGCAGCCTGAAGAACACGATCGATGTCTTCTTCACCAATTTCCCGATCCTCATTCGAAACCGCAACCACACCGTGGCTAGTCAGAAGTGAAATATGGCTACCGGAAATGCCGACATAGACCTCGTTTATTTGAATGCTTACCATACGTTCAGCATGCTCTACAGCACTCTTAATAGACTCTACGGTCTGATCGATATCAACTATAGCACCTTTACGGATTCCCTTTGAATCCGCTGTACCGACACCGACTATATTAATGGAACCAGCTGTTACCTCGCCGATAATGGCGCGGACCTTCGAGGTTCCGATGTCCAAACTGACGATTATATCATTGCCGCCCAATCCGTGGCACCTCCCTGAGCGTATTGCGAAACATACTGCCTTACGGCATCTGTACATATTCCACACGCTTTGCAGTTTCCCTTTTTTTTCAACATCATTTTATCATAGAAATTATTTCCATATCGGTTATTCAAGGATAAACACCTTCGACGTCCTTGGACGCAGGTATGTTTACCGTTGCGAAAGTCAGAATTCACCTCTAAATAAGCTTATAAACTCTGATTTAGCTGAAAAAATAACGATACAATCAATTTTATCATGTTCTCTATGCAAATAGTAACCTATTTTGATAGAAAAGCCAATGATTACGAAGTCACAGGTGAAGCCTGTAATTCAAAAGGAATTCCCCGATCCTGATCCAACAACCATAAAACACCGGTTGTTCCGTTCTTCTTTTTAAACTCGCTGGTATAATAAGGCAGATTAAGTAGTTTCTCTTGAAGAAGGCTTATCCGGGTAATCACTTCAAACCGTGAGCGGGTATAAAGCTTAATTCGATCCTCGAACACATTGGGATAGGGCTTAATCTCTGATACATCCGATAACTGCTCGTCCGGAATTGCTGCAAGCACACTACACAAATGTTTCCACTCTGTGTTTCCCTCATCCCAGCCCGTTAGAATTGGTCTATTCGAAGGAAAGGTTTTGTTGTTCAGTAGATGTGGGGTTCCGTCTGCCAGAATCGCCTCTGGTTGACCGTTAGCTCCGATTCGATAGGCGGCTTTGGAATACTCTGTTATGGTGATGATAATTTGGCCTGGAAACTTCTTAACGACACTTGCTGTTTTCACTGCACCAACCATCTCTACTCGCGCAGCCAGTTTGTTACTCTTTACTTTGAAGTAGGAATCGCCTATCACTACTCCAGCAGCTTGTCCAATCTGGCCTGATGTAGCAACTTCATTCCCGTTAATCTCGATTAGAGAAATTTTTGCAAGTGGGGATTGAAAGAATAGATAGGCGAATACACTAATAAAAAAGACAACGAGCAAGGTTAGTAATTTACGACTACCGCGCTTCTTTTTGGGAACAGATTTAAGCGGCGGAATGGTAAGCTTTGAGGACAAGATTCACACCTACTTTGCCGGATTGCTGAGCTCTACGCATGCTGCAGCTCCATAATACACAATTAATAGATAACGGGAGCCCTTCCCGAAAGACCAAGGAAGGGCATTATCAAGTGATCCTTAATGATTATTATTCATAAGGGCCAGCCAAGGCCTAATTCCGAGGATAATTCCCCTGTAAGAGGACTTCCTCAGGCGCCAAACGATAAATTCGCGCCCCCAATTGACGAAGAACATGCTCGATCTGCTCGTATCCGCGATCAATATGATGAATCTGTTCTACAACCGTCGTGCCATGTGCAGCGAGTCCAGCAACGACTAAGGCAGCACCTGCTCTTAGATCTGTTGCCTCTACAGTTGCACCATATAGCCTAGGGACACCACGGATAAAAGCAGAGCTTAAATCCACACGGATATCTGCACCCATTCGGTTTAACTCATCCACATGCTTAAACCGACCTTCAAAAACAGTTTCTTTCACAATGCTAAGTCCATCGGCTAGCGATAATAAAACCATGATTAGCGACTGTAAATCCGTTGGAAAAGCTGGATAGGGAGAGGTAACAACCCTTTCCATCATTTTCGGCCGACTACCACATTGCACGTTCATTATATCACCGGAGTAAGTAACTTGAACACCTGAACGCTTTAAGACATGAATCAGAGAGGTAAGATGCTGAGGATTTACTTGTTCTAGAATGATATTACCCCGCGTTGCAGCTGCTGCAACCATCATCGTACCCGCTACGATGCGATCCGGTATGATGCGATACGTACAAGGCTGGAAGGAATGCACGCCTTCAATGGTAATCGTACTTGTACCGGCTCCATATATTTGCGCACCCATTGCATTTAAGAAATGCTGCAAATCTTGAATTTCAGGCTCTCTGGCGGCATTATGAATGGTTGTTTTTCCTTCCGCTGCAGCCGCGGCCATCATGATATTCTCCGTGGCACCAACGCTGGGGAAGTCGAGTATGATTTCAGCACCTTTGAGTTGTTCTGCACAGCATACAATGGTGTTTCCCTGCTCCATAATCTTAGCACCTAGTGCCTCAAGACCCTGAAGGTGTAAATTAATTTTGCGTTCACCGATTGCACAGCCTCCTGGCTGATAGACGGTTACCGTTCCAAATCTAGCAAGCAACGGACCCATTAAAAAAATGGAAGAGCGCATCTGTTTCATCAATTCCTCGGGGATATGGGAGGAACTTAATTCGGTCATATCAAGGCTTACCGTATGGTTCTCAAGCTCCGTTCGGCCACCTAAGGAATTCAGAATGTTTAGCATCACTTGAATGTCCAGAAGATCGGGAACGTTCTCGATCACAAGCTTTCCTTTGGCTAGAATACTGGCGGCCAAAATGGGCAGCGCGGCGTTTTTGGCTCCTTGGATCCGAATGGTTCCCGCTAGTGGTTTCCCGCCTTCGATCACCAATTTTTCCAAAGACTCACCTCCTGTAAACTTAACAGCAAGCCGGGAGCTAGCGCTTAGTCAACATCACCTACTACGAGGACTTCAGGAGTTAATGTAACGCCGAATTGTTGATGAACATTTGTACGAATTTGATCAATTAAGGTGAGGACATCCTTCGCGGTTGCACCTCCGGTGTTGATAATAAAATTTGCGTGCAGGGAAGACACTTCTGCTCCTCCCACTCTTAAACCCTTGAGACCTGCTTCTTCTATAAGTTTTGCAGCATGATGCCCTTTAGGATTACGGAAGGTGCTCCCCGCACAAGGAAGTTGGAGCGGTTGGGTACTTAGTCGCCTGGCTTTATAAGACGCCATAGCAGCAGCAATTTCTTTCCGATCACCGGTCTCGAGCTCAAATACCGCCTCCGTTACGATTGCCCTTCGCTCATGTAGAGCAGAATGGCGATACGTATACTTCAGGTCATCTTTATGCCAAACTGCTGTTTCCCCATTCTCGAGCACCACATCCACCTCACCTCGTGGAAAGAAGCATACCCGGAGGCCGAGATCATCGCCCCAGAAGGCCTCTGGGAGAAACGGCAGTCAAACCCAGAGTACAAGCACACGCCATTCTCGCACATCTTCCGCAAAGA
>JAIMBU010000108.1 GCA_023511325.1 Gorillibacterium sp. | reverse complement strand
GGTGTATTCCCTACAGCAGGGCACCTTCAATCTTCCTCAAATTCAACTATGCATGCATAATTTGTTTTATTACATCGAGAAAATCTCTGCTGGCGCTCTTGCGCTGCAGAGATTTTCTCGATTCTTGAGTCATAGCCTTTTCATTTGCGTAGCAGGCTTAATTGCTTCTCCGCTGATGGTTTCCCGTACCTCGCTCAAGCTTCTTATCTTTCGCTTACGCTTTCAACCACAATCTCGGTGCCTTCCGGCTTTCCCGGATACCGCAGCAGAAGTGTCTGTGATTCCTCATCCCAGTGGCTCTCACAAAGCTTTCCATCCATTGTGATTCGACCCGGCCGAGAATTCTGCCGGATACGGGTACTAACTGTGATCCCCTTTGGTGCTTCGGAGTAGAAGCAGAGCCGTCCTCCTTCCGTTCGTTCATCCCGAATCCGGGATGAACTGGCGACCACTGGCGACGAGTGACCCTCAGCGTTCAGATCATACAGCAAGCTGTTATCGCCTGATCGTAAGATGACGTCTCGCCGAACCATCAACTCCGAATCGAACAAATCGATAAAACAGCCTTCGTAGTGAATGGATTCTTCTCCGCACGATTCATCCATCACCCGAGTGATCAGATACGGGCCACGTTTTATGCTCAGGTGATTGCTTTCTTGAAGACCTTCCGTTTCTCCCCGCATAACAAGTGCTCTGCGCACGCTTTCTCGCACCAGTTCAGCTCCGTCAACGGAAGCTGCTAGTTCAGCAGGATGAATACAGTAGAAGATAACGCCACCCTCGCCCACCTTATATTCACCGGCCTCCGGCTTTACGCCAAGGCCCAATGCTTCAAATAGGTGTTCCTCCGGCCGGTCATACCTCTTCTTGCTTTGATTCCACCACTCTTTTACCTGATGGAAGGGATCGGAGCCATCGCCGAAATAAACGAGGATTCCCCCTTCCCTCACCCATTGGGACAGCACCTGATGGATCGCCAGATGTTCCGGTTTCATCAACTCGTAGCTGAGTAGGAGCACCCGGTAATCGTCCAAATACCCCGGAAAAGCAGAGATGTTGTCTAACTGTACCGGACGAAGAGGGATGCCATGCTTTACAAGCGGAAGGGCCATGCCATAGAAGGCAGACCAGTTTAGCTTCTCCTGCTGCTTTTCTGTGAGGCCTGCAACGCTTGACGTTCCATCATATTTCAGGGAGGAGTCATCCCCGAGAATGTCCCCCCGTTGGTACATGGCCGAATTTGCTAATAATAAGCCGACTCCCGGCGTAACTGCATTGTTCGGTTCCTCCTCCCAATGGTGCATGTCCCGAAGCACATTCATCACGGTCAGCAGGATGGTGGCGTATTCCGCTGGAATCGACTCTTTCCCTGTTCCATCTTCCTTCGGATATGCCCCTTCAAATACTCTTCTGGGCCACGGACATACTTCATACTGCTTCACTCCAGGATGCAGAAGTGACGCCACAACAGTCGCCTGATAGTTCGGTTTATAATCGGACCAAGAATAGTTGGGATCGTCTTCGATTGGATCGTGGAGAAACCACATTTCCCGCCCCGTTCCCCGCACCAGTTCCTGCATCACGCCATATTCCAGAAAAGCCGTTTCAAAGGTCCTTTCCCGACGCACCCCCTGGTATACATTCTGAGTTCGAGAGGTTCCCGTCCAGACTTGGGCGATGAAGCCGTCAATGGCGGGCATATTCACCAACAGTGCTTCCGGGCTGACGATCTGCCACTGGGTATAGTTGATAAGGCTATGGGTCGGAACGTAGAAACGAACTGTTCGGCTATAAGTGACGAGAGCATATTCCTTCATCTGGCTGCAGATCCGGTCCAGCGCCCGATAATACAGGTAGGCTTTCAGCTTGGAGGCCCGATATTGTGCGTCTGCTGAAGCGTGCGGCGGGATCCATTCTTCGCTATAATAATTCAGCCACTCCCGCTTGAAAGCAGCAGAATATCCCCCAGCCACCCAAAACTCCGGCTCCTCCATATGGATCGCTTCGACCCCGGAGTCGATGGCTTTCTTGATAAAGGTAGCCAAATATTCGGCAAAAGAAATGGTCGGCACCATGTAAGGCACTTCGGGTCCATGAACGATCAACTTGCCACCCTGATCCTTTTGCGCCTCATCCCAATGGTCGCGTCCATCGAATCTGCCATACAGGTAATCCTGATACTCCCCCCAGGAGACGCCAGTCATCAGGTGTACCGTGTACCCTTTCTCCCGCCAGCCTTCAATACGTAGGGGTAGGTCTTCAGATATCCCGTATACCATGACAAAATCCGTTCGTAAGTCGTACTTCGGTCCGTACGGCCGAGCTTCCTGAAATCCGGTCCATTCCGCTTTCTCTTTCAGCTTTCTGTACATCTCGAATCACCCCGTAACAAAGAGAATTAGTTTGGCATCGCGACTTTTACAACTTCTTTGCCCTTTAGGTTATCGTTCATGTATTTAATCGCTTCAGCGTAACCGGTTTTGTTCATTTGTCCACGGAGGTCATTCAGAATCTTCAGCGCAGCCTCGTCGGATTTAGCGAAAATTGCTTCTTTCCATGCATCTCCGGTTTTATCCATTGCTGGTTTTAAATTTTCCCAAGTTGGAGCATTGGTGATCACATCAGACGGACTAAAAGCAGAAATGACTTTGATCCCGTTGGGACGGAGAATTTTGCGAGCGTTATCCATAGCGACCAGACGATCTTGGTCAGCCCAAATATCGCCGTTGCCTACGGAATTGATGCGGTCTTGACCGTCAATGTTCTCAAGCCCGATGGATATACCTTCGTTCTTCTTCACTTTACCCGTGGTATCCGCTGTGAACTTATCAAACCACTCCTGGTTGGCTTTCGGTTTGCCGTCTGCCATATCCCAGTGAACACCCTGCACTCCGTAACGGATAAGCAGAAAACCTTCATCAGAGGCCATGTAGTCTAGGAGGCGCAGAGCTGCGTCAACGTCTTTGCATTTCTTTGTGATCACGGTTACATTATTGCCCTGAATACCAAGGTCGACTGGGCGATTCACTTCAGCCCCAGCCCTTTCCAATGGACCTACCGGAACATAGTCACTGCCCGGGTGTGCTTTCACATAGTCCTTGGAAGCATCTAGAATAGCCGGATAGTGAGCGCCCAGAACGGCGATGCGTCCTTGTTGGATCTTCTCATTCGCAATGGGATCGGTCTGCGTAAAGGCTTCGGGGTCTAGCAAGCCTTCGGAGATCAGCTTGCGGTAGTACAAGGTGTAATCCTCGAAGGCTTTGGTCATAAAGTCTAATTCCAGTGTACCGTCGCCCTTATCCAGATAGCTAGTTCCATAGAACATGGTATTGGCGATATTAACAGCCCAACCACCGTGGAAGCCGCCCAGTGGGATAATCGGTTGCCCGCTTTCCTTCAGACCAGCATCTTTGATTTTTTTCAGAAAGTTATAGAAATCCTCTTTGGTTTTTACGGTTTGCGGATCGATGCCAATTTGGGTAGCAATGTCTTTACGAACATAGAAGCCATAGAGCCAATCATTGGCATCATCGCTTGTTGCCGGATGGTTCTGATACATCATGTAACGTTTGTCACCGAAGGCACCCATTGATTTTTCATATAAGGCCGGCGGCATATTTTCTTTGGCAATCGCCTTAGCAAGGTTGGGATAGTCGGCTAGTTTATCGGAGAAATCAACCAATTGGCCTTCGTTAGCGGCTTTGATGATAGCGTCAAGCTCTGAGCCCCAGGCTGGACCGGTGTAGATATCCGGAAGGTCCTGAGTCGCAAAGATTGTGTTAACCTTTTCGGTTTCGCTACCTTTCGTATAGTCCATTTTAATGGTTACGCCGGTTTTGTCTTTAATGGCTTGAAGAACCGGATTCATGTCCGTATCCGAGCCGCTGGAACCGTTCCAATTATTAAGGATTCTAAGCGTGACTGCTTTATTCGCTGCCGCAGATTCTCCGACAGTTGACGGTTTTGCCGAGGATTCGGCATCCTTCTTGGTACACCCGATCAAGGAACTGGCAGTAAGGGAAACCGCTAGTACGATCGTTGCGCCCTTTGACCACTTTTTATTCATACGAGCCCTCCTAAGAATAGTTTATATGATAAAGTCTACCGAGACGTGAGGCTGCAAATCTAAACGAGCATTCACATGCTAACGCCTAATGGACGATTACCCTTTCACTGAACCTATCATGACGCCTTTTACAAAGTACTTTTGCAGGAAAGGGTAGATACACAGAATCGGGAATACCGTAATGACCAAGAGTGCCATCCGTAACGATTCGGGTGTCGCCCCAGCACTGTTGCTAACGGTCTGGCCCCCTTGCTGAGCTGCTCGTTGCATCGAAGAAGATAAGGCTTCCGCTTCCGTCAGCATTTGCTGCAGTAGCGTCTGTACAGGAATGATGTCCTTATTCGATACGTAGTAAGCACCGGAAAACCAGTCGTTCCAGTGGGCAACCCCGATGAATAAAGCAATTGTTGCAAGTACTGGGCCCGATAGAGGCAGGATGATTCTCAAGAAGATCTGGAAATCCCCATAGCCGTCGATCCGCGCTGATTCCTCTAGTTCCTCCGGTATCCCTTGCAGGAAGGTGCGAATGATGACAATATGCATGAAGTTAAAGAGCAAGGGAATGATGTAGACCCAAAAGGAGTTGATCAGATGAAGCTTCTGCAAGGTGATAAAATAGGGGATGAACCCGGCGTTGAAGATCGTCGGTAGGAAGATATAGAAGGTGAAGAAAGTTCTTCCCGGCAAGGTCTTCTTTGATAGTGCGTACGCCATAAGTGTACAGAGCGTCACGTGCAAGAAGGTTCCGAGAATCGTCCGAGCAAGCGTGATTTTGTAGGCTTGCCAGATACGTTGGTTTTGAAAAACCTCTGCATAGTTATGAAGCGTGAACTTACGTGGCAGGAAGTACAAAGCTCCCTGCATGGAGTCTTTCCCGTCGTTTAGCGAGTACGCAAGAATGTAGATAAATGGATAGATCATTGAAAAACCAACAATAGCGAGCAGTGTATAATTCAAAATGCTAAAGAGGGATATTTGCTTTTTCATCTCGTCACTTCCTTAGAACAAAGATACGTCGCTGAACTTGCGGGCAAGTTTATTGACGGTCAGGATCATCGTAAGGCCGATGGCGCTCTGGAACAGTCCGACTGCCGCAGCATAGCTCAAGCGCCCTCCGGATAGTCCTGCCTGAATGACATGAACGTCAAGAACATTGCCGATACGTGCCGTACTCGGTCCGTTCAGGAGCAGTAGTTGTTCGTACCCTGCGCTCATCAAGCCACCAATTGCGAGTATAAAGAGGATGACGGCGATGTTGCGGATCCCCGGAAGCGTGACGTGCCACATTTGACGGTAACGATTGGCTCCATCAATCTTGGCCGCCTCGTACAATTGTTGGTCGATCCCAGAAACGGCCGCCATATAGATAATGGAGTTCCACCCGATGTTCTTCCAAATATCGGAACCGACGATCATTTGATAAAACCAGCTCGTGTTATAGAGGAATTGAACCCGGCCAAAACCAAAGGAAGCAAGCAGATCATTCACTGGCCCTCCGTACACAGACAAAAGACGCTGCATAAGAGTGATGACAACGACCCAGGAGACAAAATAAGGTAGGTAGGAGAGGGTCTGAATGACCTTTTTAAATTTCAGGATGCGGACTTCGTTTAAGAGAATCGCTAGGATGATTGGCATGGGAAACCCAATGAGCAGCTTCATCAAGCTGATGACTATTGTATTGCGGATAAGCTCTTTGGATTGATAATAATCAAAAAACTGGTGGAAGTATTTCAGGCCCGCCCATGGGCTTCCGGTAATCCCGCCGTTAAACGTAAAGTCACGGAACGCGACTTGAATGCCGTAGAGGGGAACATAGGAAAAAAGAAAAAACCACACAATCGCAGGCAACATAAACAAGTAAAATACTTTGTGCTTCCAAATTTCTTTCCACGGTAAGCGCTTTCTCATCTTTGGTCTTGTAGATGGCCGATTCTGATTCTTGACCGGCTCTGCCTGTAAGACTGCCATCGCAAGATCAACCTCCTTCTCGAACTTACTCAGCTATTTACTGCACATTTACATACTAACTTCAAACAGTAGGGGGTCGAAAGTCTAAATATTAATGATCAGGTGTCAGTTTCTTACGAATTGCGCTCACAGCAATACGATTTATAGGATGGCTCAAAAGGGTAGCCCCTATGGGCAAATCCCAAAATCAAACCCAAAAGTCCTCCAAGACCACTATAAAAGTGGAACTGGAGGACTTTTTTCTGAAGATTTAACATTCAAAGTGGGCTAGTAAAAACCAAGAATAATTTCTAGGTCAAGTCTTAGATTTTCCTATTTTATTAACGCAATCCATCCCGATACTGGGTTGGAGTCAGCTCGTAATAATCCTTGAATACCTTAATAAAATACCGATAACTCATATACCCGATCTCATTGGCAACTTGAGCCACGGTCATATCGGAACGCTCCAACAATTCAATGCTTCTCTCCATCCGCATCCGGACCAGATACTCAACAAAATTGCAGTTTTTCTCCTGTTTGAACAGGGTGCTGAAATACGACGGACTCATACCCACATATTTCGCCACCTCCTGCAGGGAAATGTCCCATCCTAGCTTGATCCTCATATATTCGATTCCCTTGGCAACGGGGGACATGGTACAGGACTCGATGGAGATGGTATGCAGGATGAAGGTGATCAGCTCCTTCACTTTCGCTCGTAGCTCCTCAAAGGTTTCCTTCTCCTTGATTTCGTTAATGAAAGTCTCCATCATTTCGCAATTGACGGGCATGGACTTAATCTCCCGCAAATCTCGGAATAATCCGGCCAGCATCTCCCCCGTCAAAAACCGAATAGAATCGGGAGCCTCCCCTTGATCCCGCAGTCCATCCAAAAACGCGACAAACATTTCGTTGCCTTCGATTTCATTGTTGTGTTTAAAAGCCATTAAGATTCTTTTCTCCACTTCAGTCGGGTAGCAACTGCGGCTTTGCTGAGAAAATTTCGGATCGTATACATTAACAGAGGATTTCCCTGTATAAAACTTCTGACTCAATGCGTTCAGTGCCCGATCATAAGCAGAGGGAGCATCGGCCAAGTCGCTCTCGATCTGGCTGGTTCCGATGGAAAGTTGCACCTCATAAAGCTTCATATATCTTTTGAGGGCAGTCTGAAAAGCTTCTCCGATACGGAGTCCTGTCTCCCCTCCTAATTCTTGCTCATCTGGAGCGATAAAGAAGACATACCGGTTGAATGGAAAATATACGGACTCCACTGCCCCGAAGGACTGGGCAATTTCATTCAGGATGTTCAAAACGATAAATCGGCACAGCTTCCGCTCCGCCTCTTCGTATTTGTTAAAAAAGAACTTGTAATCGTCAATCTCTGCCACGACCAACCAAACATGGCGACTATGCATAAG
>JAIMBU010000107.1 GCA_023511325.1 Gorillibacterium sp. | reverse complement strand
GTATGAGTGATGTTGATAAAGTCGGTATGGAGCTTCTAACTGCAACGCAGAAGGATGGACAAACCTGGTCAGCTGGAGCTGGGGGCTGGACAAACTTTATTGATAAGGATTGGTTGCTGGTTCGCGATCAGCTCAGCTTCAACAAAACAACACCAGAGAAGGCTTTCGAACAGTTGAAAGAAGCAGCACAAGCTTACGAAAAATAATGTAAGCTCGCAGCCCGGAACAATTCTGTTCCGGGTCTTGCGTTTTCTATTGAAGGGGAGGGCTTTCTCATGAGTGAACCGACATTATTTCATCTAGAGGATGGCTATCAGGCCTGGCTCGGGTATCGCCAAATAGCACCAGGGGAACGTTATGATCAGTATGCGTTCTACACTCAGATTACAGTAACGGAACAAGATGGAATCATGGGCACGGCCGTGACTGAATTAGCTCAAGGTATCGCGTGCATGTTGGGTAGACAGCCGGAGATATCCGAGCATAGCGAAGGTGTTCCTTGCATCACAATCGGAACATTCGGCAACAACCCGATGGTTGATCAAGCGTTCGGAATGGATATACGTGCAGCAATTGGCCATGAAGGTTATGGGCTAAAGACGGATCAAGAAAATGGCTGTATCGCCATAGGGGCAACCTCGGCAGTTGGTATTCTGTATGGCGTCTTCCATCTGCTTCGGCTTTTTAGCACGGGCAGCCCTGTTGATCGATTGGACGTTGTAGAGAACCCGGTCAACCAACTGCGGATGATTAACCAATGGGATAATATCGACGGTAGTGTGGAGCGTGGGTATGCTGGGAAGTCGATATTTTATGCGGACAACCGAATAACCACTAATTTGCCGCGTATTCAGGACTATGCAAGGCTACTGGCTTCTTCGGGAATCAATGCGATTGCCATCAACAATGTAAATGTCCATCAGTTTGAAACCAAGCTGATCACAGGGGAGTACCTACCCGATGTAGTGAAGCTAGCCGACATCTTTCGGGCTTATGGCATCAAGCTGTTCCTGAGCGTCAACTACGCCAGCCCGCTCGAAATCGGGGAACTCTCCACCGCTGATCCTCTCGATCCTGCTGTACGCGCTTGGTGGTGCGGCAAAGCAGCTGAAATATATGCAGCGATTCCTGATTTCGGCGGTTTCCTTGTTAAGGCTGATTCGGAGAATCGGCCAGGGCCCTTTACCTACGACCGTGATCATGCCGATGGAGCCAATATGCTTGCCGAAGCACTGAAGCCTTACGGGGGGATAGTGATTTGGCGCTGCTTTGTTTACAACTGCAAGCAGGATTGGCGCGATCGAACGACAGACCGAGCACGGGCGGCTTACGATCATTTTGAGCCTCTTGATGGACGGTTTATGGATAATGTCATTCTCCAGATCAAGAATGGACCGATAGACTTCCAGGTACGGGAACCGGTATCTCCACTGATCGGGGCGATGGAGCAAACAAACCAAATGATTGAGTTCCAGATCACCCAGGAGTATACAGGTCAGCAGCGTCACCTGTGCTATCTCGTTCCTCAGTGGAAGGAGGCACTCAATTTTGAAACATACAACAAGGGCGTAGGCTCGAGTATTAAACGTATAGTCGATGGCTCACTTCACGGCAATCCATACAGTGGATTTGCTGCCGTTTCCAATATCGGCAACGACGCCAATTGGACAGGGCATCTACTTGCACAGGCTAACCTGTACGGCTACGGTCGGCTGGCATGGAATCCAGAGTTGACTTCCGAAGCAATCGCCGAGGAATGGATCCGTATGACCTTCGGAGAAAATCAGCAGCTTGTGAAAGTGATTCGCGGGATGCTTATGGATTCCTTAGGCATCTATGAGTCCTATACAGCACCACTTGGCGTAGGTTTCATGGTCAATCCAGACCATCATTATGGGCCAAACGTGGACGGCTATGAATATTCGAAATGGGGCACCTATCATTTCGCTGATTGCCATGGCATTGGCGTTGATCGGACAAAAGCCTCGGGAACCGGATATACTGGTCAGTACAAGGGTGACAACTTCGCTAGGTACGAATCGCTGGATAGCTGTCCGGACGATTTGTTGCTATTCTTCCATCATGTATCCTATACCCATGTACTCCATTCCGGGAAAACGGTCATTCAGCATATTTATGATTCTCATTTTGCCGGGGTGGAGCAAGCAGCACAATTGCAAGCCGCCTGGAGCAGTCTGGAAGGAAGCATAGATAGTCATCTCTATGAACAGGTTGCGAATCGCCTCACAGAACAGGCGGAGCATGCGGAGGAATGGCGTGATCGGGTAAACACCTACTTTTATCGAAAGAGTGGTATTGCTGATCAGCAGGGAAGAAGGATTTATTAATTGTTTTCTCCCATCCAACAGAAGAAGCGGTGAGCTTGTATCGCTTCTTCTTTTTTTCGTGATATTTTATAACAATTCGATGATTACCCTCCTTTAGTCCCTAGAGCTCAGTCTTTATACTTAAGCTATAAGAATAATTGCAGAGGTGATCACTTGAATCGTTCCACAGCCGTTGCCGTGAATACAGCTCGAGGCAAAAAGAAACGCCGTTCTTTTCTCAGCCGCTGGAATGCTCCAATTGCCGGCTACCTATTTATTTCGCCGTGGCTGCTCGGTTTTATCGGACTTACAGCTTATCCGATGTTATTATCACTGTACTATTCGTTTACCAACTACACGCTGATGGAACCAATCAGTTGGATCGGTATGCGCAATTATGAGCGGATCTTTACGACTGACCCCAAGTTCATCCAATCCGTCAAGGTAACCTTCTTGTATGTGCTTGCTTCTGTACCGCTCAAGCTTATCGCAGCTTTGCTTGTCGCTTTAGTACTCAATAAAGCCATGAAGGGCATTTCCTTTTATCGTACGGCGATTTATTTTCCCTCACTGATTGGCGGGAGCATCGCTGTGTCATTGCTCTGGCGCAACATCTTCGGTGTGGATGGGATTTTTAACAAAATAATTGCTATCTTCGGTATTGCTGGTAAGGGATGGATAACCAATCCCAGTACAGCACTGGGGACGCTCGTTCTGTTAACGATCTGGCAATTTGGTTCCTCTATGGTCATTTTCCTTGCTGGTCTTAAGCAAATTCCGAGTGATTTGTATGAAGCTTCATCGGTAGACGGGGCCAATCGATTTGTTCAATTCTTTAAGATTACCTTACCGATGCTTTCACCGATTATTTACTTTAAACTGATCATGGGGATCGTCAGCGCGTTTCAAATGTTCACCTCCGCTTTTGTTATTACGAATGGAGGACCGATGAACTCGACCTATGTCTATGCCTTATATTTGTATGAACGGGCATTCAGCCGCTATCAATTGGGCTATTCATCTGCCTTGGCCTGGATCATGCTGATCATGATTGTCGTTGTAGCAGCACTTATTTCTGTCACTTCGAAATACTGGGTCTTTTACGAAACGGATAATGGAGGGAAGAGGGACAAATGAGAAGCAAGTGGAAACCAGCCGTTCGGCATATCTTCATGATCCTTTTTAGTGTAGTCATGCTCTATCCAGTCCTTTGGTGGATCGGGGCCTCGCTCAAACCTAACAGTGAGTTAAGCTCGCCTAATATTTTCCCTTCCGTACCCCAATGGAGCAATTTTGTCGATGGATGGCATTCAGTTCCAGGACATACGTTCACAGACTTTTATCTCAATACGTTCAGTCTTGAGCTTGCTGTGCTCATTGCAACGCTTATCTCCTGCACCTTGGTTGCCTTTGGCTTCGCTCGACTGGATTTTCCACTTAAGGCTTTCTGGTTCTCCTTGTTGATGTTGACGCTGATGATGCCGGGCCAAGTACTGATTATTCCGCAATATGCGATGTTTTATCAACTGGGTTGGGTGAATACGTATCTCCCGTTTATCGTGCCTCATATGCTTGCTAGCGGTGCAGGCGGAACGTTCTTTGTCTACCTGCTGATTCAATTCGTGCGGGGAATTCCGAAGGAGCTTGACGAATCGGCGAAAATTGATGGCTGCTCTTGGTTCGGTATTTATTGGCGAATCGTCATGCCGCTTACCAAGCCAGCTATCGTTACCGTCATGATCTTTTGCTTTCTCTGGAATTGGGACGACTTCCTGGGCCACCTGTTATATATCAACTCAGTCGACAAGTATACAGTCGGGCTGGCACTACGGATGATCAACGACTCTCAGTCCGCCCAGCAATGGGGGCAATTGCTAGCGATGTCGCTTGTATCCATCGTTCCGGCTACACTCGTCTTCATGTTTCTCCAAAGGTATTTTGTCGAAGGGATTGCAACAACAGGGATAAAGTGATAAGATGTGGTGCAATTATTAATCTTATAACGGTAAAGCCACGAACCCCTTTCGCAGCTTTACCGTTTCTTTCGCCTTAATCTGAATCAAGGGAGAGCGTTCCCATGACAAATCCTTTTAAAAAGTATAGGATCGACCATCTCTTCTTCCGCAGCTTTGCCATGCTCATTACGATCGTCTTGGCTTGCATCGTATGGGCTAGCTATAGCATCTCATCACAGGCGCTCGTGCGTACAACCTCACATTATCAGCAGCAGCTGCTCGACGAGCTGAATAATGAAATTACGACGCGACTTGTGACGATTGAGCAGATCTCACTTTCAACCTCGCGCGACAATGAGCTGATTACTTTTCTGATGAACAAGCAGGATGAATATGACCGATATCGCAAATCGATAAGTGTTGAGCGTGCATTGGCGAATTTGACTTATTCGATCCCGCTGATTCAGGGAATTGACTTATACATGGAGCACCCGCTTCAAGGGGATGCCAAAAGCTATATCCAGTTTCGCAATGTCTCCGATCTGAATAAATCGGATTGGTTTCAATACCTCGATAAAAGTGATTTTGCCTGGTCCAGCGAGCATGAGATTCCCAGCTTTCAAGGTGATGTTCCGGTGCTTAGCTTTGCCAGAAAAATTATGTATGAGGATAACTATTTAGGCGTCCTTGTTATTCATGTGAAGTCTAAAGAGATCCGGACACTGCTGGCCGGTCATTCTTCAGGCTTAAATCGGATGATGACAGATAGCAAGGGGCAGCAGGTTTTAAAGATTGGACAGGTTCAGGATCATAGCGAGTTGTCCAAATGGATGGATGCCAAAAGTGAACAATCCGGCTATGTCCGCATTCATGGGAATAAGGATGTAGGCGATTCTCTCCTCGTGTTCTCGAAGCTGCTAGAGTCCAACTGGACGCTGGTTGAGATCACCTCATGGAATCATATTACCGCGAGCAGCTTTCGGCTAGCCGAAGTGATCGGCCTCATTGGTATTGCGGCTGTCTTGTTGGTTCTGCTGCTTACCCACTACTTAAGCAGGCAGTTCACAAAGCCGATCAAAAAGCTGGTCATGGCCATGGGGGTCTATTCGGTGGGTGGTAATAATGTGATCTTACCAACCGATTATCAGAATGAATTTGGCTATTTATTTGCCGGTTATCGCAAACAAAACGAGCGTATCGAGGAGTTGTACCTTTCCCTTCAACGCCGGTATGAGCAGCAACGCAAAGCAGAGATTGAGGCACTCCAGGCTAACATTAATCCCCATTTTCTGTACAATATGCTAGATCAATTAAATTGGATGGCGATTGAAGCCGGACAGGACGAACTTAGCCGGATCTTGGAGCTGATGGGACGAATGTTTCGCATCGGTTTGTCTAATGGCGACAGCTTTATTACGATTAGCGAAGAACTCGTGCATATGGAATGCTATCTAGAAATCCAGCAGCTACGTTGGGGCACCGGGCTAGAATATACGCTTGAGGTGCCGGCCGATATCCAGCAGTTATTTATACCAAAGCTTACACTTCAACCTTTTGTCGAGAATGCCATCATCCATGGCTTTAATACGCGAAGACAGGGTCATATCCACATCCAGATGAGTATTAAAGATCAATCTGTGCAGATCCTCATTGATGATAATGGGATCGGGCTGAAGCGGATGGTGGACAAGGAACGCAAACGCCATACGGGTGGGTACGGCATCCGTAATGTGCGAGAACGGATCGCTGGTTATTTCGGAGAATATTACGGGATTTCCCTGACGGAACGCGCAGAGGGAGGAACAAGAGTCGAAATTATTTTGCCACAATTGACGGAGCCTCCAATGTATGAACAATCAGAGAAGAGTATGGAATAGAGGATATACTTATTACAACATCGTGTATCCTCATTGCTGTTATTATTTGAAGGTTAAAGGAGGTAAGCTTTGTGTGGAGAATCGCCATCGTTGACGATGAACGCCAGGTACTGCAAGGGATGAAGCGTGTTATCCCTTGGGATGAATTGGATGCGGAATGGGTTGGAGAAGCCTTGAATGGTGCGGACGGGCTGGAAGTGATTCGAGCGACCCAACCGGATATTGTCATTACGGATATTTACATGCCAGCGATGAATGGCTTAGATATGATCGAGCAGTTAAGGAAGGATGGATTTAGCGGCAAAATCATTATTCTTAGCGGATATTCCGATTTTGAGCATGCACGACAGGCACTGAGATACGGCGTTAGTGATTACGTGTCCAAGCCAATCAGCGTGCCGACGCTAAAGTCTATATTAGGTAAGGTCATTCAAGAACTTATCGATGAGGAAGAGAAAAGAATCAAGCAGGGCGAGCTTGAGCATAAACTGATGTTGTACGAGCCCTTCATTGAGAAGGAGTGGGTGAGATCGGCTGCTGCTGGTACACTGGACAGCTCCTATCGGAATGGTGATAATTTGCCGCAGCCTTACAGATTCTGGTCAGAGAGTAAACACGTAACAATTGGGATTGAATTGGTACGCAATATCCGTGCTAGTGAGCTTTCACTGTCCGATTGGAACTTATTCCGGTTCGCGCTCAGCAATATCGTATGTGAGGTTGCAAGCAAAATGTTCCCTGCTATTGAATACGCTGAGCTTCATAGTACAAGAGCAGTGCTCATCGTTCATCCAGGAGCGGAGAATTCAGAGCGAGTAGAGAAGATGCTGGGAGACCTAGGTATAAAGCTGATTGATAGCATCAAGAGTTACTTGAAGCTGGTCATTCATGTTGGCATCGGAAGAGTCAAGGAGCAATGGACGAGCATTCCAGATTCGACGGAGGAGGCATTCCGTGCGATTGATTTGAGAGATCGGCGAGTTTCCCCCACATACGATTTGTATGTCTCCAGCGAAGAGATGAGAAATGAGCCGGGAGCGGTTCCCTTGCTTCCCGTTAAATTTTGTTTCGAGCTGGCTGGCGCAATGAAGGCATCTCAGGAGACAGAGGCGCAGCAGCTTGTGGCTGAGTATATCGGGCAACTGGAGAAGCAGAACGGAATTACGCAGGATTATGTGCAGATGCTGGGAAGTGAACTCTGGGGCATTTTTACCTATTGCCTGTATGAGGCGGGTCTGGTGCTTGATGATCTTTTTACAAGTGATCAAATTGCCAAAGAGCTGCTGAATTTGAGCCAACCCGAACAATTGGCAGAATGGCTTACAACCAAAATATCGATGATCTGCAGCAGTCGGCAGTGGAAGGGAAACAAC
>JAIMBU010000011.1 GCA_023511325.1 Gorillibacterium sp. | reverse complement strand
GTCTGCTCCCGTTCCACCTGTAGCCTCGTTTTGGCATAATGATGGAACAGTTTGTTAAGTTCTTTATCGAAGTCTGCGGACAGACTTCCTTCGTAGACAAAATCAAGTAGAATACAATCCTCTTCTTGATCAAATTCCAAGCTAAGTGAATGATGTTGTCCACTATCAAGTGGTACCAGGGAAGCAAAAAGCTCGATAAGCTGACAAATCAACCTCGATGCCTGTACCCCTGAATCCGGCAAGCGATCAAGTTGAACCTCCTGCTCGATCTCAAACTCAAGTGCTAGCGAGCGATGATTCGCCTGAAATGTATAATAATAAACGATCACTGCAGGAACTCCCATCTTAGAAAGGTAGCTCTCCTGATGGACCTTTGCTTTTATTTTACCCACATATTCTTCAATTCGATCAGGCTTCCCTAAACCGATATAGCCCATTAAAACCTGAATATGGTTCATCCATTCATGCCTGTAAATGGAAAGAATCTGCAAGAAATCATCTTCATGCCGCCGCTTATCTTGCTTCGCCTGCTCACGAATCAGTACATAGACGGCAATCGCCACCAGGCAGATCGCGCTCAGTCGCATTCCAATCGATTCAGCTACTACTGTAACCAATAGTCCGCTTACCAAACATACGAAAGCTGCAAGACGAACGATGATACCCTGCTTTCTCATATTGAGTTCTCTCCCGTTAACAACTATATTAGAAAAGTATACCACAAGAATGAGAAATTAGGGATCGCTGCAACGTTACTCCCATATGGAGAAAACAGACATTCTACGATTCCAAATCAGCATAAATCGTTATCGAGTCACCAAGGATAAACGCCTATCGGCGTCATAAGACGCCGATAGGCGTTTATCGGTGAAATATCAGAACGGTATAAGAGGAACTTACACTTGCTGATATTCCAGGATAAACGCGTAGGCGGCGACCTTGAACGTGGTGCGTTTACCGATGTGACATCAGATTCATTCTGATTAGGAAAAAATGCCCCGGCTTTGCAGCCGAGGCATTCGCCATCATCGGTAATTGGGCATAAGCCTATGAAGCTTAGCCTATATGCGACCTCGGTCAATCGGCTCGTCCAGGGACTGCCATTGATTTAACCTAAGGATCGATTAGCCTTCTACGGTTGCTGCAACAAGAGCTGCAACTACTGGGTAGACGCTCACTTTCTTACGATCGCGACCCCAGCGTTCAAATTTCACAACGCCTTCAACTTTAGCGAACAGGGTGTCATCGGAACCGATGCCCACATTGTTGCCAGGATGAATTTTAGTGCCACGTTGACGAAACAGAATACTACCTGCGCTTACAGTTTGGCCGTCCGCACGTTTTGCGCCAAGGCGCTTGGAGTGGCTATCACGACCATTTCTGGTGGAACCTACGCCTTTTTTGGATGCGAACAACTGAAGATTCAGTTTTAACATTTGAGTCTACCTCCTTCTTCGGTTGATTGAAATCGAACTGCTATAAATTCACCATAGGACTCTTCGATATTGAGCAACATGACCACCATGGATTCAAGCAGTAGCTGGACTTGTTCTCTCTTCACATGAAGGAGGTCAGTGGGTATCCTTGAGCGTAGAAAACCATTCTTCATCCGGCTATCCATAACAACTCCAGTAAGCTTCTCGATCGCGTTGACCGTGCCTACCGTTACTGTGGATACTCCAGCACAAACGATATCTTTACCCAAATTCGCATAATTCGCGTGCCCTTCAACCTGAAACGAGAGGATAACGTCATCGGCTTTGCTTCGTTCTATAAGAACTCGAATCATGACTTAAGCCTGGATCTTGTCGATCACGATTTGCGTGAACGGCTGACGATGACCTTGCTTACGACGGTAGTTCTTCTTCGCTTTGTATTTAAAAACAACAATCTTCTTGGCTTTGTCGTGCTTGGCTACTTTAGCAGAAACCGTTGCACCTGCTAAAAGCGGAGCACCGATGGTCAAACCACTATCGTTGGAAACCGCAAGAACACGGTCAAACGTTACAGTTTCACCTTCTGCAGCTGTCAATCTTTCGATCAAAAGAACATCGCCCTCTTGCACCTTGTATTGCTTGCCACCTGTTTCAAAAATTGCATACATCTTTGTTGCACCTCCTTCATGTCTAAGACTCGCCTACATCCAAGGTGGCGTAACCGATAAATCGGTATACACACTTAAACCCGTTTCGTGCGGTTGGGGCATGTTTTGCAACATACTGATCTATATTATCATAAGAACTAGATGAATGCAACGAAATCTTGATTCTTGTCAGGCATTGCTCATTAGCTTAAGCGCTATGATATATATATAAAAGACTGCTCCATGGTTCATGGTGAACCATAGAACAGCCCTACGGCAATCGTATGAACAATCAATCTTCTCATCTTTACTGCTCCCTATCTCTATCTTTGCTGCTCGTATCCCCGTTCCCGCGCAGCAGGGCAGTCGGCATTCGACCCAAGCCACCGCAAACAACGCAGGTCTCGTAGAATCGACCCTCCAGCGTCTGCCGCCGTTTCGTTCGGGTAATTTCAAAGAGTCCAAGCTTTGTCCAGCCAATGAGCTGCGGCTTGCTTCTGTCCGCCTCCGCATGCTGCTCCATCACGGCTCGAACTTCATGGCGATGCTGCTCCAGCTTCATATCGATGAAGTCCACCACAATCATCCCACCGATGTCACGCAGACGAAGCAGACGAACAATTTCCGCAGCCGCTTCCAGGTTGGTACGAAACACAGTATCCTCGAGGTCATCTTTTCCCGTGAAGCCACCCGTATTCACATCAATCACAGTCATCGCTTCTGTTTTATCCACCACAAGGTGGCCACCGCAATCAAGGGGGATTTTACGTTTAAATGCACGTTCAAGCTCGCTCTGCACCGGATAAGCCTCAAACAGAGGGATGGCTCCCCGATAAATATGAATTTTTGCAGACAGGCCGGGAGCCATTCCATCTAACAGCGCAATGATATGACGTCCAAGTGCTTTATCATTAATGACCAACTCGTCTATTTGATCCGTGAACAAGTCTCGGACAAGCCGAGGAATCAGATCCAAGTCGCGATAAATCAGACAAGGCACAGGTAACGTCTGGGACTTGCTGAGGGCTGCCGCCCACAGATCATGGAGCAGATTCCATTCCTTCTCCAACGTCTCCTCTTGGTGACCTGCCGCTGCTGTGCGGATAATCATTCCATCGTGGTCCTTCCGCACATGCTCTCCCCAAGCTTTGAGCCGTTGGCGTTCAATCGGTGCCTCAATCTTGCGAGAGATGGCTGTGTGGTCAGCCCCTGGCATGTAAACCATCCATCGTCCAGGAAAGGAAAACCGGGTTGTGACCCGCGCTCCTTTGCCCCCCTGCGTTTCTTTCTTGACTTGGACTAATAGCTCTTGACCTACACGCACCAAATCCTGAATCGGCGGTTTGGGACCATCTGGATCATCTGAGAAAGGTGGAAGAAGCTCATCCCGATATAAGAAAGCATTCTTGCCCAAACCAATATCGACAAATGCCGCTTCCATACCTGGTAGCACATTAACAACGCGTCCTTTATATATGTTTCCTGCCCGTTCATTTTCATCTGGACCCTCTAAGTAAAACTCTGCAAGCCGCCCATTCTCCAGAAGAGCAACTCGGCTCCAGCCATTTTCCCACTGAACAACGATTTTTTTCATCTTTTCACCTCAAAAAGACCGTCTCCCTACTATTCTACAGGAAGACCTCCGAAACCGCACGATCCGTTTTTTGACCACTAAAAAAAGCACGGATAAACGCCTGCTCCGGAACTACCAGATTTACTTTTCCTTCACTACTGCATATGTAGATCAAATGGTATTTACCCCGCATTAGCATTTGACTAGTCTCAGATAAACTGAGGCTGCTGCGCACGTATAGCCTTTCTAACGATGCTCCCTCCTTAAGAAACCGCGCAGCAGAAGCCTCCCACCCCATCAGAAAGCGCAGGAAGGAAAAGGGAATCTGTTTATACCCATAATAGTTTGTATAAAATAAAAATAATCCCACCGCCAGCACATTGAGGTTTAGTCCCGATGACAGCTGTGGGAGAATAGATCCAAGAACAAGAAGTATGCTCATTACAAGACTGATTCTTGTGCACGCGACAAGGGCGCGGTGATAGCTCATCCCATAGCCGAGCAGACATAGCAGCACACGTCCTCCATCGAGCGGATGAATGGGCAGCAGGTTAAATGCACCGATCAGCAGATTGGCCTTGATGAAATAACTCCACCATTCTACATCCATGCCACCAACTCGGATCATCAGAAAGGCGAAGCCAATCATCATAGCATTCTGCAGCGGGCCAGCAAGTGCAACCAGCAGTTCTTCTCGGGCTGGAACACTTCCTCCCTCGTCAGTGACTGCTACGCCACCAAAGGGAAGGAGCTTGACCTCGGGAACCCGCCAACCGAAGCTTCTGGCTGCTGCTACATGGCCAAGCTCATGGATTAATACAATCCCGAACAAAGTGAGCAGTTCGATAAAATAGCCGGTAACCACTGATAAAACCATCAGCAGAATAAATAGTGGATGAAACCGATAGACTGTCCCAAAGCACTTAATCAAATGGAATCCACTCCGCGGGATTCACATAGTCCCCATCTTTGGCAATGGCAAAGCTGAAGGCACCTTTCCCGGTTGCCGCATTTCGGGTTGCCATTCCGATCGTCTCACCAATTTTAACCCAATCTCCCTGCGCCAAACGAATGGGGTCTAACAGCCCATAGGTTGATTCAATTCCACCCATATGGCGGATGGTGACTGTGTAACCTACCCCCTCCTGTTTGCCAACGAAGGAAACAAGTCCCGCATCCATCGCACTGACTGGTGTTCCAACAACGGTTGATAGCTCAAGCCAAGGATGACTGGGCGAGAACACGGAGACAATCGCCGAGCGAGCAGGAAGGTTTAACGGGGTCGCCCGCTTGGCGCCAGCCGGCTCTGCTTCTGGTGCTTTCTTCGAACGGAAGGTAGGCAGAAAAGAGGGTATCGTTCCGAACTTACTTTGATACCATGTTGAAACCGCAGCGAAATTCCACTCCTTCATCATCACGCTTGCCACCTCCTGACGAGCAGGCGCTGTTGTCGGGCGTGGGTAGTGGAATAAACCCCAGAGCAGCACAAAAATAAGCAGGCTAGCCGTTAGCTGCAGACGAAAAATTCTCCCCGGACCACGAGCTTGTCCCTTATCTATATCTGGTGTATTGACGAGTTCGCGTCCCAATATGGATTTGCTGAACATGGTCTGTTCTTTTTCCTTCCACACCTGCTCCGGATCTCGTTCCAGTCCATTCCGCGTATAAAGCGGGTAACCTTCCTCACGAAGCATATGCCCCTCACTATCTCTAAGCTCATAGGTGCGACCCTGACGATTATTCTTATAGCGACTGGTTTCTGGGCTCCCTGCGTCTGTCGTTTGGATTGATAGATTTGACTGCTCCGTTAACTCCCGCAAACGTTCTTTTCGTCTGCGGCGGACATTTCCCTTTGTTTCCACATGCATTCCCTCCGAGCACCAGGCTTGTTTATACATCTTATGTAGCTCGTCCTCCATGCATGCCAAAATTTAACCTCTCGTTCATGGGTAGGGGATCAGTTCTTACAATAAATTGCCTCTAGCTAAAGCAAAAAACCTTTCACCCCCTCTTGATGCTGAGGGGGTGAAAGGTTATGGACATACCAGTGATTCGCTTAGTCTTGAAATGAAGGGAACAGCTTAGGCTGGGTGAATATCTACAGTCGATTGTCTCAGGCTTCGAGCGGCTTGTCCCCATGAATCTTGATGCTTAATACCAGCCCCATGGCCAGCAGATTGATCAGCAGCGAGGTCCCGCCATAGCTGATAAAAGGCAAGGTAATCCCCGTGATCGGCATCAAGCCAATAAACATACCGATACTCTGAAAAATTTGGAAAACGTATAAAGAAACAATCCCAATAATCAGGAAGCCCCCGCCTCGATCCGCACACTCCATAGCAATAACGATCATCCGGTAGATGAGGAAAAAGTAGAGCATCAGCAACACCGAACTGCCGATAAAGCCGAACTCCTCCGCCACTACGACAAATATAGCATCCGAGTAGATGAAGGGAACATTGCCGCCTTGAACATTGGGGCCCTCCTTATAGCCTTCTCCGAATAAGCTGCCCGTGGCAATCGCTTGTTTAGCCTGCTTCGCCATATAACCGTCGCCTTGCGCATTCGTCTCATTCTCGGGCTGAAGAAAAGTTTCAATCCGTCCTACCCAGTGTCCTCCGCCAACATCTGTCATCAGTTTGCTGACTGGATCATGGAATTGTACAAACAGCATCAGAAAGCCACCAACGATGATGCCAATCGCCGTTGCACCAATCAAAACATGGCTAAACTTAATATTCCCAATCCAGTAAAGCCCAAGCATCACGACAAGCAGGATGACGGCATTGCCCAAATCTGGAAGCAGAGCAATGATAACAAAAGGAATTCCTCCAATGACCCCAATGGGAACGACATCACGGAAAAACCCAAGCTTTTCACCATTGCGTTTCACAAGATAAGCAGAGATCGCAATAATCAGAAGGAATTTCATTAATTCGGCAGGCTGAAATTGCATGGAGCCAAGGCTGTACCAACCTCTGGCACCATTTTTAATCACTGAGATAGGGTCCGGTAGTATATACAGGCCAATCAATAGAAGAATGCCTAATAAGTAGCCTACCCACGCCCATTTTATAATATAGCGATAATCAAATAGGGCAACACAGGACATAAGAAAGAAACCAGCAATAAAGAAAAGAACTTGTTTCTTAGCATTGCTGTGTAAATCAGCATTATTCAAAGTAGCGCTTGTGATAATAAAATAACTTACAATCATCAGCAAGAAGAGGAGAAAAAGAATCGTCCAGTCAAGTTTCTTAAGTTTGATTACCAAGGTCATAGTTTTAACCTACTATTCCAAAATACTTCTTAATTTTACTCATCATACCCTGTTTCTCATTAAGTGACATGAGGGGAACCGTATCACCAAGCATGCGTCTAGCGATGTTGCGATAAGCAATAGCCGCTTTAGAAGTGGGATTCATCACTGTTGGTTCTCCCATATTGGCAGCCTTGATGACATATTCATCATCTGGAACAATACCAAGCAGGTCAATGGATAGCACCTGACATATTTCATCAATGTCGAGCATCTCGCCCCTGTTCACCATGTTCTGGCGAATCCGGTTAATCACTAGCTTTGGAGAGGCCACTTGTGGTTCTTTCTCCAGCAGTCCAATAATTCGGTCTGCATCACGAACCGCGGCATTCTCGGGAGTCGTAACTACGATGGCTTTATCCGCTCCGGCAACCGCATTGCGAAACCCTTGCTCAATACCTGCTGGACAGTCAATGATGACAAAATCGAAATCGTTCTTAAGCTCAAGAATAATTTTGCGCACATCGGCTGGAGTTACCGAATTCTTATCCTTGGTTTGGGCAGCAGGAAGCAAATATAGCTCATCGAAGCGCTTGTCCTTAATAAGTGCTTGGGCAACACGACAGCGTCCCTCAACGATATCTACTAGATCATAGATGATGCGGTTCTCTAAACCCATAACAACATCGAGATTACGTAGACCGATATCAGTATCAACCATACAGACCTTCTTCCCCTGTAGGGCAAGCGCTGTACCTAAATTGGCCGAGGTAGTCGTCTTGCCTACGCCCCCTTTGCCTGATGTGACAACGATCGCTTCTCCCAATTCGATCCCAACCCTTCATACGAACATGTTTTGCGCTTCCGGTCGGATGCGATATAGCTGGTTGATCTTGTCGATCACCATGTCGCCGTCTCGTATGTAGGCAAATTCCATAAAGGCTTCTTTCTCAAATCCCCATTCGTCCGGAGGACGGCTAATGACACCGGCAATGCGAAGTTGAGTAGGACATAGGTGTGAAGCAGCGATAATCGTTGCTTCATCCCCATCTTTACCTGCGTGAGCAAGCCCACGAAGTGATCCCATGATATAAATGTCGCCCGAAGCATAGATAGCTCCACCGGGATTTACGTCACCGAATAGCATAAGGTTGCCCTCATGCTCGATCAACTGACCCGAGCGGATGATGCCCTTAATGATTGTTATCCGTTCTCCACTCAAATTAACTTCCGTAGCTTCCAGCGGATCTGACTCTATCGATTGAACGAGCAGGTTTTCTCTGCTGCCGATTATTTCCAGAATCTGTGCCTTCTCTGCCTCATTCATTGTTCGTTGTCCTAGCTTAACCTGAACACTTATAGTTGGGCCAGATAATATTTTATCGTGAGTTTTGTTCAATTTATGCTTTAGTTCATCGATTAGGTCCGTATATAAGCAAGTATCACTCATCACAAAAATAAGTCCATCTTTCACACCTTTGATCGTTACATGAGGCTTTGTCAACGCAGGAGCACTCCCTCCCACTATAGGCTTATCGCGGTTTGTACCGCTTGCCCCCGTCACTCCTGCTCCTCGACCATGAGAGGCATTCGTGCCCGCTCGAATAGCCTGCGAAGCGGAATATAAAGGATGAGGGCTACGAATAGGTTAATCAGAATACTAGGCATAATATGAAACAGAAAAATTCGTTGAGGAGAAGTTTGCACAACTGCCATGAGCCTGTATATGCCATAAATCAGCCATTCAAAGCTAAATTCACCTATAGCTACGATGAATAAGGTAGTCAATATATTACTCTGGGAGCGAAAAGGAAAGAGGCCAGCAGCATAACCTACTAGACCAAATCCCATACAGTAGGTGCCAATCATCGGTCCATAGAAAACAATATCATGCAGAAGACCAAAACCGAGCCCAAACAGCAGACCAGCCCGCGGGTCCCAATATATTCCAATGAAAATAATCACAATCATCACTAAGTGTGGAGAGACAATGACACCGGTCTGCCAAGCAGCAGGAATCAACCAATTCATCCACGTTCCTTCAATTATGAACAGCAAAAGCATGCTGCTAATAATGGCACTCTTCCGCATAGTCTCCTCCTTACTCCGGCACTTCCACAATCAGGACTTCCCGGAGGTGGATGAAGTCTGCAGCCGGACTGATATAGGCAACATAATTAAGCCCGAATTTATCCACTTCTTTGGATACAACTGTCCCAATAACAATTCCCTTAGGGAATATCTCACCGATCCCAGATGTAATTACGACGTCATCAACGGCGATAGGATCGTTCGGATTGATCTTGGACATGACGAGCATCTGCGCTTCTTCATCATAGCTGATGATGCCAAAGGACTCTGATTCCTTCCCCTTCACCGTTGCTGCAACGTCCTTGGTTCCACCTAAAGCTGAAAAGACATTTCCTGTATCATTCCCAGTCGTATCCTGAGTTGATATGCTTGAGGTTTCCGTTAGCAATTGCACGGTAGATGAAAAATCGGAGCTGTTCATCACTCTACCTACCAAACCATCCACTGAAATAACGGCCATATCTCGTTTGATTCCATCCTTAGCTCCCAAATTAACCGTAATTAGCTTGCTATAGGGATCAGAGCTGTAGGCAATGACCTCAGCAGGATGATAACGGTAATTGTTCGACGCCTTTTGCTTCTCGGTAAAAGTAAGCATATCCTTCAGCCTTATGTTCTGCGCTTCAAGTTCATTCAGCTTCATCGTATCGCGTGCATATTGGGTCATTGTAATTCGTAGTGTCTTGTTCTCGGCATAGATTGTACGAACATCCCGGATATCCGCAACGAGTTCAGAGATATAGCGGGCAGGTTGATTAAATAATCCCTGAGTCCAAGCAACCGTGTCCCTGATAAAGCGCTCGGGTAACGTTACTTTATCCCTTTTTCCAGATAAGGTAATTCCGAATAGCGCAATAAAAAAGATCAGGGAGATCATAAGTACCAGCATTTTCTTATTCCCCATGAACTTGAACAAACAGACACCTTCTTACCTTTTGTTAGCTATCTTCTTGATCTTCCCGATGAATTGGAGCGTGTCGATTTAAACAAGTGAATGTTATCAAGTGCACGTCCTGTTCCAATAGCAACACAGTCAAGTGGATTATCTGCTACCATAACGGGCATTCCGGTTTCGCGGGTCAACAGCTTGTCTAAATTGCGGAGAAGTCCACCACCACCTGTTAACACAATGCCACGATCCATGATGTCAGCAGCAAGCTCAGGTGGACACTTCTCAAGTGTGACCTTAACCGCGTCAACGATAGCGCTAACAGTATCAGCCAATGCCTCGGCAACTTCTTCAGAGGAGATGGACATCGTCTTCGGAAGTCCCGTTACCAGGTCACGACCACGAATTTCCATTTTTTCTCCTGATTCAGTTGAAAGAGCAGACCCGATCTCAATCTTCATCTGCTCAGAGGTGCGCTCACCGATCAACAGGTTGTACGTCCGCTTGACGTATTGAGTGATCGCTTCATCCATCTCATCGCCAGCGATACGAATGGATTTGGACGTGACAATACCGCCGAGAGAAATAACAGCTACTTCCGTTGTACCTCCTCCGATATCGACAACCATGCTTCCGGTCGGCTCCCATACGGGTAGATCGGCTCCAATAGCTGCAGCAAAGGGTTCCTCGATTGTATAAGCCTCACGAGCACCCGCTTGTCTCGTTGCATCCTCGACAGCACGCTTCTCAACAGCCGTGATTCCAGAAGGAACACAGACCATTACATGTGGCATGCGACTGAACATACCCCGCTTCTGTGCCTGATTGATGAAATGCTTAATCATAATTGCCGTTGTTTCGAAATCGGCAATGACACCATCTTTCATTGGACGAACTGCACGAATGTTTCCCGGTGTACGTCCGATCATCTTCTTCGCAGCCTCACCAACTTCGACAATTTTCATTGTATCGGTATGGATGGCAACCACGGATGGCTCCCTCACGACAATTCCTTTGCCTTTCGCATATACAAGGGTATTTGCGGTACCCAGATCAATTCCTAAGTCCTTTGATGAAAACATACATTTGGCTCCCTTCAAGTAAAAACCTCTGTACTTACTAGTTGATTATATTACATATACCCTTTTTCTTTCAAACTTACATAAATTTGATCACCTAGTACGATATGATCCAACACATCAATACCAATAATCTGTCCTGCCTCAAGAAGGCGTGCTGTAATTTCAATATCCTCTGTGCTTGGCGTGGGATCGCCACTTGGGTGATTATGTACACAGATGATGGAAGCGCTACTTCGTTTGATCGCAGCGAGGAACACTTCACGTGGATGGACAATGGAAGCATTCAGACTGCCAATGGACAATGTTTCCTGACCTATGACATGGTTCTTCGTGTTGAGAAATAAACAGACAAAATGTTCCTTCTGCAGGTATCGCATATCCTCCATAAGCAAGTCTGCAACGTCACGAGGAGTTTTGATGATCGTTTTCTCCGCTCCTGAAGAACGTGCAATTCGACGCCCTAGTTCAATCCCTGCCTTAATCTGCAAGGCTTTGGCTGGACCGATCCCTTTGACCTTAGTCATCTCGTTAACACTCATATCCACCAAACTTCGCAATGATCCTGATTGTTTTAGTACACGCCCAGCCAGACCAACGGCCGTTTCCGATATGGTCCCCGTTCGCAGTAGAATAGCCAAAAGCTCGGCATTGCTGAGCGACTGCGGCCCATGTTCAAGCATTTTTTCTCTTGGGCGTTCGTCTATTGGAGCAATACGTAACGAAGCGTGACTCATATCGATGTCGGTCCTTTCCTGTTAAAGAGCCCGCCACTTAAGCATAAAGTGATAACAATCGGACACATTTATTCATTATACCATGATATCAATGGGTTACAAATCCCCAATTGGGCGAAAACGATGACGAATAGAGAAACCTTGCACAAAAAATAACAAGCCTCCACATCCACAAGAACTGCGGCTAAGGGAGGCTTATCGTTTAGTATTAGGGTTTAATGAACTAGAAAACGTGTAAATCAAGCTGCTCGAGCATAACCGCAAGTAGACTGATCGGCAAGCCTACAACATTGAAATAGTCCCCAATTATGCTCTCAACTAACGTAGCCCCGATGTCCTGAATCGCATAAGCTCCGGCTTTATCTGAGCTTTCTCCTTTAGCTATGTAGCTACGGATTTGCGTATCTGATAGAGGCTTAAACTTCACCTTGGTGACGCTATACCCTAGCAGTGAAGCCACAGAATGATTTTCCCTACGAGCGATTACCCGGTAACGACTATGCTCGCCAAAAAATATCTCTTCATCAGGCACTTTGTATGCATTTGCCCCAGTTTCTACGAGAGCAATTCCACTATAGACCTCATGAACATTTCCTTGCAATGCACGAAGCATTCGATAGGCATCGGCATCATCTATTGGCTTACCCAGCACCTCACCATCACACACAACGATGGTGTCAGCACCGAGAATGATACCCGAGGCTACGTTCAGTTTATCCCTTACAACCTCGGCTTTGCGCAATGAAAGTGTCGTCACAATATCAGCAGGCGCCATACCCGCAGCTGTTGTCTCGTCAGCCTCACTCACCTGAATATCGTAAGGAAGCCCAAGAGAACGAATAAGCTCCTGCCTTCTCGGTGAGGAAGAGGCCAATATTAGCGTTTTTTGCTGTACGTTCATGCTACATCTCCCAGAATGTGTTTGTATCATACTTTGCGATAGATCCAGAAGGCAGCCGCCATGCTGGCAATGCACAGCTGGTTCAAGCGAATTGTCATATCAATGTCGTATTTAAGAACATGAAAATCCGCTTTGGGGTGCCAAGTCATCTGGGCACTTTTTGTTAAAAAAGAAATGCCCTTAACGTCAGCTAGTAGTTCTGTAAGAATAAGTCCCGTTACCAAGCCAAGAACAATAAAAAGCACAAGGGCAAGATTCGATTTTTTCATCTGGTATATGTACCCCTCACCTGAAAATTGGAAATGTTAGTCGAAACTACCCTCATTATACG
>JAIMBU010000106.1 GCA_023511325.1 Gorillibacterium sp. | reverse complement strand
CTTTCAGGGGGTTTCGCAATGAGAAAAGGTTCTAAGTTAATCATGGTAATTATAATGGCGGTACTTATGATGTCTGTCATGGAGGCATGTGGCTCGAACAAAAGTGAGGAGAGTGCCTCGAAGGCTCCAACCGCGACAGACGCGGGAAGTGCAGCACCTGAGGCATCCAAGACGGAGCTAAAAAGATTGGATATTTGGCAGAACGAAGACTACAATACCTATCCGGTAGCGAAAATGCTGGAGGAGAAAACGGGGTATAAAGTCCAGTATGACATGCTTCCTCAGGATAAATGGCTGGAGAAACTCAATTTGATTATGGCTTCAAGTGAATCATACGATCTGGTTACGACATACAGCAATATGGCACTTTACTCGGACTATGCTCAGAAAGGCGCGTTGGTCGATCTGACTCCTCTTATCGAGAAGTACGGCCCGAATATTAAAAAGGCCATCTCACAGCAATCAATGGATGCCCTCAAGGTTGAAGGCAAATTATATGCGATTCCAACTTCAGTGACTTATGCCATCAATAACAGCATCCTGATCAGGACGGACTGGTTGGAGAAACTGGGCTTGCAAATGCCGACTACGACGGATGAATTGGCAAGTGTGCTTAAGGCGTTCAAGGACAAGGATCCCGGGGGCAACGGAGATCAGAATGTTCCGCTGACGATCAAGGGTGATTTGGCGATGCTCGATAACATCGTCGGCGCATTCGGAATGCCAAATTCCTGGAATGATGTTGACGGGCAGTTAGTGCCAAGGCTCCTCGATCCAGCTTATAAGGATTATATCGGCTACGTAGCTGGTCTCTACCAGCAGGGTTTGCTGGAAAAAGAATTCGTCGCCAATAAGGATGCTACTGCCAAAGAAAAGTTTATGAGCGGCAAAGCCGGTGCTATTATTATCCACTGGGCGGATATCCCGACGATCTCTGATGCCATGACAAAGAGTATTCCTGATGCTAAATTTGCCTTTGTTCCGGCTCTGAAGGGTCCTCAAGGAGAAGCGGGTTTCTCAGCAAATGCAGGATTTGACCGGCTGACCTTCATTCCGAAAGCATCCAATCACCCAGAAGAAGCAATCAAATGGATCAATGCCAGTTTAGAGGCAGAGACGTTCAAGGATCTGGCTATTGGGGAAGAAGGCAAGCACTATACCTTCGAGAACGGCGCTTATATGCCAATCCTGCCGATTTTCACCGATGAACGCAATTTAGCTAACAACTACATGGCGGGAACAGATGAGGAAAACTATCCGCTCTACTGGCAAGCACGTGTTCGCAAAAATCCGGTGATGTTTGAGGCATTTGACTTCCTTAATAACAAGCAGCCGAAGGAGGCCCAAATCCAGAATTTGCTTGGGCTAGCACCTTATATGCAGCAATATGCCAAGGACAATCAACAACTGGAAACGATGGTTAGCGACTATACCGTGATGCTGATCGCCGGAGCAGAAACGTTATCCGGTTTGGAAGCCTTCCAAGCTAAATATAAAACGGCCGGTGCTGATGCAAGCGCTAAAGAGATAAATGATTGGTATGCGACTACGAAATAATAACAGGATAAGCGGCGGCGGGTAGTAAAGCGCTTGCCGCTTCCTTTCTTTGGAGGAGATGTTTCGATGCTTAAAGCAAATTATTCATTTGAACGCCAAGTCAAGACGTTTACCCATGCGGAGGTGATTGTGATTGGCGGGGGGCCTGCAGGCACGGCGGCGGCGATCAGCGCGGCGCGATGTGGCAAGAAGGTCTTATTGCTGGAGAAATCGGCACAGCTTGGCGGCATGGGAACACTCGGCAATGTCAGTGTGTTCATGCCCGTAGGCAACGTGACCGGCATCTATCGGGAGATAATCCAGGAGATGTTGGAGGAAAACCTTCTCCCCGAGCATAATCATTCCATTGCACCACAATATTCGCCGTTCCTGCTTCGACACTATCTAAATGAAAAAATGAAAAAAGAACAAGTGCAGGTTTGTTTCCATTGCGAATTTATCGGGACAATCCAAGAAGGAAGCCGAATTCGGGCGGTCATTGTATCGACAAGAGAAGGCTTGAAGGCATTCGAAGGAGAGCGATTTATCGATTGTACAGGTGATGCCCGGGTGGCTATCGATGCGGGTGTTCCTTATCACACTGGCCGAGAAGAGGATGGCTTGACGCAGCCGATGACCTTGATGTTTACGATGCAGAATACAGGAAAAACCGTTACTCCAGTTTTGCCTGAAGGGTGTTACGATTATGAGAACGAAGCGGATTTACCGCAGGGACGAAGGCTCTATTGGGAGCAGCATAACGACGGCACGCTGTTGGTCAATATGTCGCGTGTCAAAGCGAACGGAGCTATAATGGAGGATGTTAATTATGCGGAGATGGAAGCGCTGAAGCAGGTGTTCTCGATCGCCTATTATTTGCAAAAAACAGGGTTTGAAACCTACGCTTTAGCTCATATCGCTGCACAGACTGGAGTTCGGGAGACGAATCAAATTAACGGACGCTATACGCTCACCGAGCAAGACGTCGTGGACGGAGTCCAGTTTGCGGATGTTGTCGCCCAAACTAATTATGAAATTGATATCCACAGCCCCAATGCGGAGAAAACAACGGATGAACGTAAAGTTAGCGGATATGACATCCCTTATCGATGCATGGTGCCCGAGGCGTTCGATAATTTGCTTGTAGCGGGAAGGCCGATCTCCGCAACGCATGTGGCTATGTCGTCGATGCGCATGCAAGCGACCTGCTACGCGCTAGGACAGGCAGCGGGTGTTGCAGTCGCTATTTCACTGGACGATTCTAGTCCGCTGAATGATATTTCTATTAATAAATTGCACAATATATTAGAACGGCAAGGAGTTAAATTTATCGGCAAGTGAGCAGGTAGATGGTAAATAAATAATTAACCGAATAATGGTTGTGACGGAGGGAAAGTTTGAAGCGGTAGGAAGTTTTGCAATAAAGGGAAAGGAGGACAGAAAGATGTACAAATTGCTGATCGTAGATGACGAACCGACGGTAAGATTCGGTTTGCGCTCTTATTTCAACTGGTCCTCATTCGGCATTGAAGTGATGGGCGAAGCAGATGATGGGGACGTTGCGCTCGAAATGATCGAGAAGGAGCAGCCTGATCTTATTTTAACGGACGTTCGCATGCCGAACATGGATGGGATTACGCTGTCGCAGCAAATTTCCGTGCGATATCCTCAGTGTAAAATCATTTTTGTCAGCGGTCATGACGATGCCGATTATTTGAAATCGGCCTTGAAAGTAAGCGCAGTAGACTACATCTTCAAACCGGTCAACCTGCAGGAGCTGAACGCGGTGATGAAACGAGTCGTTGCGGATATGGATGCGGACCAGGCAGAGCAACGTCATAAACAGCAACAACTGGTCAAGCTGAAGGAGGGCATGCCGCTACTCAGGGAGAAGTTTTTGCTGTCATTAATCAGTAGCGGCGTACCCAAGCTGGAGCTTCGCGAGCGCATCGAATTTCTCGGGTTAGACTTGCCTGTCGCTGCTTCCTACTGGGTCATTGTCATCTCGATCGATGATTTGGCCGATGTCATGGGGAGCCGTTCGGAACGGGATCGCCAGTTGCTTTGGTATTCCGTGCTGAACATCTACCAGGAGCTGATCGATACGCATCTCCGGGGATATGCCTTTGAACATCAGAAGGGCGAGTTCATCGGTGTTTTGCAGGCGGACCCGGCTGGCGATATGGTATCGGACCCGGCGGAAGCATTGTTGGCATTGGCTGGCAATATTCGCGCCAATTTGGAGCGCTGGCTAAAGATTGGCGTTACCATCGGAATTAGCGACCGCGTGACTGCTCTGTCTGACTTGACTCATGCTTATAGGCAAGCCCGCGAAGCGGCCGACCATAAATGGTATTTGGGCAAAAATCAGATCATCACCATGGACAGCTTGGAGAGCCTAGCGTCTGATGACGATGGCATTAACAGGTATGATCTCGTTCATAACGAGCAGCTGATTTCTGTATTGAAAGCTGCCGATTTGGTCAAACTGCGAGCAGTTCTCGACCATATATTCGTTGATTTGAACCGTAACCGTCGAGGCGGATTGAAATACGGACGCAACGTGTGGCTACAGATCGTCCTTGCGGTAGGGCAGCTGTTGCTGGAGCTTAGCGCGCAATCCCCTGAAATGGAGTCAGCGGAAACCTTGTTATGGGAAGCGTTATTCGAGAAGGAGACGCTTGGTGAGATGAGGCAGCTGGTAGAAACGTATCTATCGGCGGCTTGCGAACGCATTCTCGAGAAGCGGACAGGTAAGGTAGCTAATTTAGTCGAACGAGTACGCGCCATTATCGAACAGAGCTACGCAGATGGCGATTTCACTGTGGCCGATATCGGCAAAGCGGTGTATTTAACGCCAACCTACGTCAGTCTGCTTTTTAAACAGGAGACCGGACAAACCATTAACGAGTATTTGACGCAAGTACGGGTGGATAAAGCGAAGGAGCTACTGCGCGATCCGCAATATAAGTTTTACGATATTTGCTACGCCATTGGGTACACAGATCCGAGCTATTTCACAAAACTGTTCAAGAAGGCCACAGGAGTAACGCCGAGCGTATATCGTGATCATTATGCGTAGAGCCTTTGCCTACGTTTCACGTGGGTCAAGATACGGAATCGGCGTAATCCGCCGTTTCCTGCACCGCTTCATGATTCCTCGGCCATGGCTAATCGCCTATCTGGTGCTGATTGTTGTTCCAGCGGCTGTCTTCCTATACGGCTATTACGAGCGCTCGGCATCCATTCTCAAGAGCGAAGTCGTGCGGACGATGCAGCAGGCGCTGAAGCAAGCGGGCAGTAATCTTTCTTATCGTCTGGAGCATATCCAGGATATCAGCAATGAGGCATTCATGAATGCCAATCTCCATTCGTATCTTTCCGTTGGAGCTGACGATCAATCGATCGGCATTCAAATCCAGGTCATCAAGGACTTAAGGTATTTGGTTGAAACCGTCCAGTCGAATTCTGATGTCTTCCATGTGCGTCTGTTTGTCGATAAATCCAAGCTTTACGCCGGGGAAAGGATCAACTTTTTCACGCTCGACAGCTTGAAGAATAGACCTTGGTATCCTGCGATTATCGCAGCTGATGGGGGAGTCGTCTGGACGGGTGTTTATAAGGAAACCTACCTGGCTGAGGCAGAGGCGAATATCTTCTCCTCTGCCCGAATGCTACGAGATCCCGACCACTACGATAAAGTGTCGGGGGTACTGATGATCGATGTGAAGGAAACGCTGATGTCGAATATCTTATCGGCGCTTCAATTCTCTCCAGGCACACAGGTCTATCTCGTTGATTCTAGCGGCTCTATTGTCTATCATCCCGACCGGACGTTGATCGGTACGACAGTAGACCGATCCATATTTGAGGTATTAAAGCAAGGGAACGAAGGCACCCATACCCTTAAGCTGAATGCGGAAGCCAATGATATTATGTATACGACATTGAGTCCGACCGGCTGGAAGCTGGTCGCGCAAGGCACTGAATCCCAGCTATCGCCGCAATCAGTTAAGCTGACCCAAAGGTCGGAATGGACTTCGCTTATCGAATATGTCGCGTTGTTTCTGATTCTGCCTTTTGTCCTGTTAACCATCATCGTTCGGGGGATGAATCGCCGGGTGAATCATGTCATTACCATCATCCGTAAGGAAGGGACAGATGGCCTAAACGATCTTCCATCCGTAAATGGTGATTTTCATCTGCTCGAACGAAGCGTTGACCATCTGATCATCCGGGTGCGAACGCTTGTCGAGGAAACGTACAAAGCTCAAATTCATGAGCGCGAGGCGCAGCTTCAGGCGTTACAGGCGCAGATCAATCCTCATTTTCTCTATAACACACTAGACACGATCAATTGGATCGCGATCGGCAAGGGGGCAACGGACATTAGCCAGATGATCGATAATCTGGCCAAATATTTCCGTCTCAGCCTGAACAAGGGCAAGGGCATCGTCAGCGTAGAGGATGAGCTGCGGCTGGCGGAGGTCTATTTGGAAATTCAACAAAGCCGATTCTTGGAAACATTCGACTTCCAGTTGGAGATCCAGCCGAAGCTTGAAGCTTATCAGATGCCGAAGCTAATTCTTCAGCCCATTGTTGAGAATGCGCTACTGCATGGAATCCGTAAAGCCAAAGATCGACGAGGCCTCATCGTCATCTCCGCAAGGGAGGACAAGGGGGATCTCATTTTCACTGTTTCCGACAATGGAATTGGCATGGAAGAGAGCCTGATGCGCCAGTTGCTAAAGGAGGCGCCGTCCGAATCGAACAACAGCCGCTCAGGAAGCGGCAGTTCTTATGGTTTGTTCAATGTAAATGAACGCATTAAGCTATATGCTGGAGAACATTACGGTATTGACATTACTTCTCGACTTGGCGCCGGAACTACGGTTACGGTTCGTCTAAAGGCCGATCGTTCAAGCTCAAATGGGTAAGGGCAGATGTATACCGCTTTTGCAATAGGAAAGGCAATGGTCAAAAAAGCAGATGACGCTAAAGGAACCAGTCTAACTGAGTGTGCTGAAATGGCGTGCTCACTTTTGGTATACTTAACGATGAAACGTAATTCGAGCAATTGAAGAAGGTTTGTCTGTAAAACAATCTCCGTCATGTACTTGGCGGAGATTGTTTTACATACCAGAGGATTCCGCAGATATTAATGCGATATATATTGACAAATATACAGCGACAAGATCAAACTAAAATTACGGCCCGTTGAGATTCGGGCACACCCCATTGTTCTCCTTTTATGACTATAAATCTGCCTATTCGCATTTTGCAGAGGTATTCCCATTGACTACCTAAAAGGAGAGCTGAAATTACCCATGAAAAAAACAATGGTCTTAATACTTTTGGCAGCTTTGGTGTTGTTCAGTATAATATTCACTCCGGTCATTCCTTCTGTAGGCGCATCGACCGATCAGAAAGTTATGCCTCTGGGTGATTCGATAACAGATGGCTATAACGTTCCAGGAGGCTACCGGGTTAAACTATGGAATCGAGTTGTCAGCAGCGGCTTGACGATAGAATTTGTCGGGTCGATGTCCAATGGACCAAGTAGTCTTGGCGATAAGAACCATGAGGGTCATTCCGGCTGGAGGATTGCTGAACTCACAGCAGAAATCAATGGCTGGCTGGATGCCAGTTTTCCACAAACAGTGCTTTTACAAATTGGTACCAATGATATCCTGCAGAACACAGACCTTGCCCATGCCCCTGAAAGACTAAGCAGTCTGATTGATTTAATCTGTGCTAAGCTTCCAACTGGTGGGAAATTGTATGTAGCTACAATTACGCCTTTAAGCAATGCGACGGATAACCAAGAGGCAGTAACCTACAACAATGCTATTCCAAGTATGGTGCAAGCTAAAGTAAGCCAAGGGAAGCCCGTATACTTGGTCAATATGTATAATGCTTTAACTACCGCAGATCTAGCTGATGGGGTTCATCCTAATGCAACTGGTTACGATAAAATTGGAACCCTTTGGTTTACTACCATCCAATCAGATTTAGCCGCTGTCCCTGAAT
>JAIMBU010000105.1 GCA_023511325.1 Gorillibacterium sp. | reverse complement strand
TACTAATGTAGCGACAAAAAAAACCGCTCCCCGAAGGGAACGGTCAGAAAGAAACGCAGTATGGTCAAATGAATTTTTCCCTTACTCTCTTGTTCATAGCTACTTGGTCAACTGTCCCCGAGTAACGCCAAGCTGGTTGGTTACCTTCAGCGTTTTCCAAACCTTGCTTCCGGAAATTCTCCCCGCCAGCGCCTCTTGATAGAGGTAAAGTACCTCTGTCACCTTTTCGGCTGTCTCTTCAAGAAACTCAACTCGGAACCGCTTCACGCCAAGCTCAAGAAAATTAGCTAAGTACTCGGCCCCGGACTGTTCAATCGCATGGTACACGGTATTACGGCAGCCCTCGTCAACCCGGATGGGATGTGACATGCCAATCCGATCCTGAAGCGATACGCGACGGTCCTCGCAGGGACGTCCACAGTTGGTATAATCCGTCCCTTCACTCAGAAACGTGCAGTAAACACAATGCTCCATATGATACATCGGCAGATGCTGATGCAGCACCAGCTCGACACGAGAGGTGTCCGTTCGCTCTAGCATATCCACCATCTGCTGAATGTTCAGGTCGTAGCTAGGCGTTAAATGATCGAGTCCTGCCTCAAGAAATAACGCAGCCGTCTTGTGATTGGCAGCATTGAGCGAGAAATCACCAATCAGCTCAGGATGAACAGCATCGGGATGGAGCTGCCGCTCCTTGAGGAAATAATACAGTGCGGCCGTATTGCGAACGAGAATCGCATCCGGTGCAAGCTTGAGGATATGGCTGAAGAATCCGTTCTCGCCAGGCATGTGGATGCGCGGAACCGCTAGCGCAATCCGCGCCCCCGCCTCTCGCACAGCTGCTACTGCAGCAGGAAACTGCTTGATGAACTCGAAATCGGCGTAGATAAAGCCTACGCCTGCTTCGAGGGCAGCTTGCACCTGCGGCAGGCTACGGCATAGCACCGTTAGCAGCGGCAGGCCGCTTGCCTCTGGTGCAGCGGATCGCGCATGAGCGGTCTGACCGCTCATGCTGCTCACGTGTGCACCAGCATCATTGCCGCTGCGCCCAGCGCCTGCCGCTACGCCGCCATCGGCGGCCGCAGGTCCAGTGCCTGCGGGCTGCGCCGCTGCCGCATCAGCGTATACGTCAACGCTACGCTTGACGTATTGGCGCGGCTGCTTGCGCCCGCCAACCAACTGCTCCGCTGCCTCGCGGCGCATGCGGTTCAGCTCGCGCATGGGCAGGATGACGTCGCCGGTCAGCGACACATCCAGCCCCGCGAGCTCAAACACCGTGCCGCCGAGTCGTCCGAACTGCTCAGCGAACAAGGCCTCGTCCATGGGACGCTTGAGCGCTAACTCGAGCATCTCCTCCGAGTCGATCTGGATGATGCGCCCCTCCTCGACATCGGTCCACCAGGTCTTGAGCGGTTGCCCCAGCACTCCGATAACCCTCACTCGCACAGGAAAGGTACGGTAAGGTTTGTCCGTCTCATAGGTTTCTCTCAACCGCTTGTCCAGGTGCGGATCATTTGTTTTCCAGATCCGATCCCCGACGTGGACCCGGTCGAGGTTCACATCACTGCGGCCCGGTACAATATCCACCAAACCACGCTCAGCTCCGCCCTCCAGCTTTTGACCATTGCGGCGCAAGTCATAGACCCGTCCGCCCTCTTCCTTCTGCGTCGGGTCCCCCGCATCAAAAACAATCCCATCCCCACGCTTCAGCGGTGCGAGAAGTGTACAGACCACCCCATCACGCAGCACCTCTCTCACCCGACCGAGAAACACTCCGCGGCTCTTCGGATAGGTACCCTCCACCAATCCCTTGTGGTTTGTTCCTTTGAGAAAACCGTAAGTAGAGCCACGGGAGAAGCTCTGCTGCAGCTCATTCATTTCATTCGGCGTGGGTGCGGCCTCTTCCCCGGCAAAATGCCGATCAATTGCTTGGCGGTACTTGGCGGTAACGTTGGCTACGTATTCCGGGCTTTTCATTCGTCCCTCAATCTTGAAGGATGTCACTCCAGCTGCAATCAGTTCCGGCACCAGCTCAACCGCAACTAAATCTTTAGGTGACAGCAAATAAGCGACGTCACCCATCGGCTTTTGTACGCCATCCACCATTAGATCATAAGGCAGTCGGCAGGCCTGAGCACATTCACCACGGTTGGCTGAACGTCCTCCCCACATTTCCGAGGTCAAGCATTGACCCGAATAGGATACGCAGATGGCCCCGTGAACAAATACCTCCATCGGCTGCTTGGCATGCTCACCAATGGTCCGAATCTGTTTCAGGTTGTTTTCCCGACCGAGCACCACACGTTCGATATTGTAGGATTTGGTGAACTCCACTGCTTCTGGAGAAGTCACAGTCATTTGTGTCGAACCATGGATGGGGAAATCCGGAGATATTTCCCGAATCAGCCGAACCAGTCCAAGGTCCTGAACGATCACCGCGTCTACACCTGCATCAATGCAGGCTTCGATCAGCTCGCGTGCGCTGTCCAGTTCATTTTCAAAAATCAATATATTAACGGTCAGAAAACCCTTCACCCCATACAGGTGAAGAAAGGACATGACATCCGGTAGTTCCTCCGTACGAAAGTTATTTGCCCGCGCTCGTGCATTGAATTTCTCCACGCCAAAATAAACGGCATTTGCGCCGTTCGCTACCGCTGCTCGCAAACAATCCCAATCACCGGCTGGCGAAAGTAATTCAATGTCTTGCTTTTTAAGTATGTTCATAGACCCTCCTAAGAAAAAGTTGAGACACTCCCCAAAAGCCGTACTCTGGATACCCAGTTTACCAGAATTTCTGCTCAAATATAAGGGCGCACCCGAACCGCACACATTCAGAGCCAATTATCTAACAAATGAATCATGAATCAAACGAATCGATTATAGGGACTGCCTCATAATATTGATATACTAAACTTTGCATTTTCTATAACAAAGAAGCTGGCAATACGGAAAGGCCAAGGTGAGTCAATGTTAAAAAGAAACATTAGCGGAAATCAGCTGCGGACACGATGGCGATCCAAAGGTGCATGGGCAGCATTCTTCTGGTCCTATATTGTGCTTCTCTTACTACTCATTATCATTGGAAGTTTACTCTATTGGCGTGCCAAGATTGCAGTAGAAAAATCGGTGGATCAAACAAATGTTGCTATCCTCGGCCAACTGCGTGAACTGGCGGATGGTCAATTAGAAAAAATCGAACAGTTGGAGCAGCAGATCGTGACTTATCCCAAGCTACTTCAGCTGTTGAGCGAAAACCCTTCAATGAGCAGTCAACAAAACTATAATATGTTAGCCCTTTCAAGCGAGTATGAACGATATCGAAATATAAGTCCGCTTGTCTATGATTTCTATATCTATTTACCGGGAAATCACACCGTGCTGGGTCCCGGAGTGAGAACGACACCCGCTATTCTGTTCGACCAGGTTTATCGTTTTGAGGGCAAGTCGGCTCAGGACTGGTTAGCTTACTTTGACCACCAAACCACTTATCAGGAATTCCAGCCCGAAGTAAATGTAACAAACAACCTCAACGAGAGCATAGACATCGTTCCGTATACCCAGTCTCTGTCACTAGTAAGTCATTCGAAGCAAAAGGCGTCATTGTTCATTATGATCAGTGCCAACGAGCTGCGAAAGCTGTTTCAAGGTTTGACTCTGGAGGGGAAAGGAAACATTTACATTCTCGACCGCGACAATCGCATGATCTGCTCCACAGACGAACGGCATATCCCGCTTCCAATTCGCTATGAGGATTTAACTGCCGATCATGGCAAGCTGGAAATGGACTGGGAAGGGGAGAATACGGTATTCTCCTATGCTACCTCCACCATTTATGAATGGAAATATGTACTGGAGGTGCCGCGAAGTATTTTTCTGCAGGAGGTCTATATGGTTAGGCAGTGGGCCATTGCTCTGTTGATTTTAGCCGCTTTAGCAGGTGCCGCTGTCTCGTGCTTCTTGACTTATCGCAACTATCTCCCTATTCGCCATCTGGTGCATACCATTACGGGCGCCAATCCGCCCCTACGTCATAAACGAGAGCTTAACGAATACGAGTTAATCATGTCGACGATTGAAACGTCCCGACTAACGGAATCCGAGCTTCGCTCACGACTGCTTCAGCAGGCACCGATCATTCGCTTCAATTTTCTCTCCCGGCTGATTCGCGGCTATGCTGAGCCCCATGAGCTTAGACCAGAATCGCTGCAATTCATGGGCATTCATTTCGTCTCTTCCTCTTACGCTGTAATCCTGATCAATGTAGAAGACATGAGCAATTTCACTAAAGAGGGAAATGAGCGGGAGTGGATGTTCGTCAGCTTCATTATTTCTAATATCGCTGAGGATCTGGCTAATGAACATCATGCCGGATATTCGACAGAGCTAGATCAAGGGCGCATCGCATTGCTGCTAAATCTTCAGGAGGAGCCGCCGCATGGAGCCACTAGGGCGGATCTCGATCTGATTTCGGACAAGCTGCAGTATGTGCTACAGCATAGCTTCCGCCTAAAGGTATCCATCAGTAGCAGCTTTATTGTCCAGAATGTACAAACAATCGGGGAAGCATTCCGGGACGCGCTAAAAAGACAAGGGGAAGGCAGGGAAAGAAATAAGGGCCCTGGTGGAGGAATGAATGCGGCGCTTCAGAATATGCCCGTTTATTATTATCCAATGGAAATCGAGCAGCAGCTCACCAATTTTGTGAAGTCTGGTGATGAAGAAAAAACCTCGCAGCTGCTGGATGCATTGTATGCGGATCATTTCACCGGAGAGGCCATCCCTCCTTCCGTCGGATTCTATTTCATTGTTCACGTGGCTTCGACGCTTTTTCGGATCGTTCAGCAAACACCTCATGCCGATCCCTTGATTGCCTCTCGGCTTTTGGATCGGGATTCGCCAGAAACGCGTGATCCGGTGCAAGCATTTAGCAGAATCAAGCTAGACTTCCTTGCCGTCTGTCGTCTATGGAAAGAAGGGCGAAGTGATCAAAGCACAAGGATGCTGGAGACGGTCAAAAGGATTGTCCAACAAGGCTACTGCCAGAATGGGCTCAGCGTCGGGATGATTGCAGATGAGCTTGGGATAACACAGCCTTACCTGTCTTCCTTCTTTAAAAAAGCGACCGGACAAACGATTATGGAATACATCGCTTCTTTTCGTTTGGAGGAGGCTAAACGGATTCTATCCACCTCGGATCTCACCATCGGGCAGGTTGCCAAACTTGTGGGCTATACAAATGATATTGGGTTTATCCGGTTTTTTAAGAAATATGAAGGCATTACCCCAGGACAATTTCGTGAAAACTTACACGCGGAGCACAGATCTTAGAAATGGATAGCCTCTGTCTTACAATTGGAGTACCTATCCAATAAACAGACCATATCCAGTCCAGATCAATCAGATTATGCTGTTGGCTATGGTCACCAAGTGACCTATCCGAAATCAAGAGGGGGAGATTTAAGCATGCATGACAAGCAAAGATTATTCCGCAAGCCGGGAGCACCCAGAGACTTAAAGCGGGGATCTGTCTGTGCATTATCCGTAACACTAGCAATGGCTTTAGCCATAACGGGGTGTTCGGGAAACAGTGAAAGCAAAACAAATGTAAAGGAATCTGAGCCCGCTTCTACAACAGCCCAGACTCCACTGGATGGCAAGATTGTCTCCGCACCGTTGACGCTTTCGTACTTTGTTCAGATGTCGGGTAGTCCGGCACCAGGCGTAAAAACATTAAATGATATGGCTGCTTATAAGGAAACGGAGAAAAAAACAGGTATCCATATTGATTTTCAGCATCCAGGTATTGGCCAGGAGAAAAATCAATTCAATCTGCTGATGAGCTCAGGTGATTATCCAGACATCATCGAATGGGGCTGGTCGGATTATCCTGGTGGCGGAGCAGCAGCTATGGATAACGGGGTAATTATTCCGCTTAACGATTACATTGATCAATATGCTCCGAATTTAAGCAAGCTGCTGAAAGATAACCCTGAGATCAAAAAGCTGATCTCAACAGATGACGGCCGCATTTTCTCCTTCCCTTTTTTGCGCAATGATCCTTACCTGCGAACTTATTTCGGTCTGGGAATACGCAAGGATTGGCTTGACAAGCTTCAGTTGGGCGTTCCAACGACAGTGGACGAGTGGCATACGGTTTTGAAAGCGTTTAAAGAAAATGACCCGAATGGCAATGGCGAGGCAGATGAGATTCCCTTATTAATCAAAAAGGATACGGTACTGAATTTTAGCAACGCCTTTCTGAATGCCTGGGGTACAACGGGTCGGTTCAGCTTAAAGGGTGATGATATTCTCTTTGGACCTCTGCAACCGGAATATAAACAATTTCTGCAAACGATGCATGATTGGTATCAAGAAGGACTGATTGATCGTGACTATGCAGCAACCGACGACAAACAAAAAGACGCTAAGTTTACCGGCAATTTGCTAGGCGCAGCTGAAATGGCTGTCGGTGGTGGCATCGGCAAATATATGACAGCCATGAAGAGCAAAGTACCCGCCTTCAATCTTGTCGGCGCTCCCTATCCAACCTTAAACAAGGGAGAAAAGCCAACGCTAGGACAGCGCGAACCTATTTACAACAATCTCGGAGCAGCGATCACAAAAAACAACAAGCATATTGTCGAAAGCGTAAAATGGCTGGACTACAAATACGGAGAGGAAGGCTCTATGCTGTTCAACTTTGGTATTGAAGGTCAAAGCTATACCCATGTGGATGGTTATCCTACCTATACGAGTGAAATTATGAAAAATCCGGATGGCCTTTCCTTCGCCACGGCTCTTGGAAGATACGCGATTCCGTTCGGAGCACCGCTCGTTCAAGATAAACGCTATCAGGAACAGAATGCTTCGATGCCGCAGCAGAAAGATGCACTTAATACTTGGATGGACGTAGATAATGAAAGCTGGCTACCCCCGCTTTCTTATACGAACGAAGAGTCGGGCCGCATGGCGACAATTATGAACGATGTAAATACCTACCGCGATGAGATGTTCGACAAGTTTGTCATGGGCGCAGAGCCTCTGACCAGCTTCGACAAATTTGTCAGCACAATTAAAGATATGGGCATCGATGAGGTTCTGGCTATACAGAAGGACGCTTATGATCGTTACTTGAAACGGTAAAGCCCTTGGAGCGGTATCCCTGATCTAGTCCTGCATGAGCAGGCCAGGGATTCCCGCTCCATTCCTTATCAACAAGCGAAGGAGGATCGATGCGATGAAATTACTGAAAGACTTGGCACGTCACAAATATATCTATTTTATGCTGCTTCCCGTTGTGCTTTATTATGTCGTTTTCATGTACCTGCCGATGTACGGCTTACAAATCGCGTTTAAAGATTTCTCTCCCGTTAAAGGGATATGGGCCAGCGATTGGATCGGCTTCAAGCATTTCATTTCGTTCTACGAAAGCTATTATTTCTGGCGATTGATCCGCAATACGCTACTGATCAGTCTCTATACACTCGTGTTCGGCTTTCCTGCGCCCATTCTGCTGGCACTATTGCTGAATGAAATTCGCGGCCGCATCTTTAAGAATATCGTACAATCCATTACCTACC
>JAIMBU010000104.1 GCA_023511325.1 Gorillibacterium sp. | reverse complement strand
TGCTTTTCCCCATCATTTATAATAAAAGCGGCTTTTCCCATTGTTTTATACCTAATTTCACTAATTTACCCCACCCTTTTTCTCGTAAAGTTTAGTATAATAGAATATAGTTTTTTGAAAAAGAGGTGTTATCAATAAGTGGTATATATTGTCTATGATTTAGAAATGACCGTGTGCCGGAAGAAGACTCATATCTCTGAAATTATCGAGCTAGGAGCCGCGAAGGTAGCGGAACGAGACGGTAGAGTAGAGATTATCGATACGTTTCAATCCTTTGTTCAACCATTAAAAACGCCGATCATCTCCAAGGGTACGATTGATTTTACGGGAATAACCCAAGAGAATATTAGCAAAGCCGAAAAATTCAATCTCGTGCTTGCTCGTTTCTTGAGCTGGATCGGTGATGAGGATTATTACCTCTGTTCCTGGGGACCGGACGATAAATTGCAATTTATCCGTGAATGCCGCAGCCATCAGATCAGTATGGAATGGATTCGTAATCATAATAATCTCCAAAAACAACTGACTACGATCCGTAAGCAAGAAAAGCATCAACAGATGGGACTCAAGGCGGCATTGGAATGGCTGGATATTCCCTTCTCTGGATCTCATCACCGAGCGATGGACGATGCAGTTAACACGGCGAAGATTTTTGTGCATTTAGCCGAGGAGATGAAGCTTGAACGAAACGAATACATCCCCGAGAATCGGGAGGATATCGTGGTCTACAAGACAGGGCATTTCACCAATAACCCCTTTGGCAAGCTTGCCGGAATGATTGAGGAAGAACCCTTTGCTGGATAGGGTTCTTTTCTCCTTAAGCTTGCATAGTTTAGTAAATCGGAAATAATTAATGAAGGGAACGTCTCATATGCAAGTGAAATCATTACGTTTTACACCGCTTTTATCGATGCTTATCTTTCCAGTCATGGGTATGCTTTATGCCCTTCTCAACAAGCCACATACGCACATCCACAGCTTGGTCACTCTGCTGGATCTCCACACTCCCTTTATCTCGGCCTTCATTGTTCCCTATTCCCTATGGATTTTTTATATTTACGCTTGTCTTATTTATTTTTTCATTAAAGATCCACAGCTTTATTGGGAAACGCTCATTACGTATACTCTGTGTGTCCTTAGCTGTTATGCCATCTATTCCATTTTTCAGACGACCGTTCCTCGACCGATTATAACGGGAAATGATATTTTCAGCCGCTTGATGCGATTTTCTTATAACAAGGATAATCCTTTTAATTGCTTTCCCAGCATCCATTCCTTCACTAGTTATTTGGTCATGAGAAGCTTGTATAAGAGCTCGTTCAAGAATCGTCTTAATCGTACGCTCATTTATGGCACGTCCACGCTGATCATTGTCTCGACGCTTTTTGTTAAACAGCATGTCATCCTTGATGTTATTGGTGCGATCGTGATTGTTGAACTAGTCTACTGGTTTGTCCTCCGGACTTCCCTTGTCAATCGACCGATCTATAATAAACTTCATGCCCGACTTGAACGAAAAATAGTTTAAGCTTCCCTGATTGAATTACCTCCGATGAGGTTAAATATTCATGTATGAATATAATTTGGAGGAATCAATATGACTAAATCAAATGATGAGTATTTTATCATCATCAAAACAGAGAATGATATTGTGGTTGAAACCGTTAAAAATGCCTTCTCCCATATAAGCAAGCTTATTAAGGAAAAGAAAGCCTCGTCCAGCCATTTCGAAATGATCACGAAACGCGAGTTTAATCGCCGATTGGACGAAATGTTGCTTGTGTATTGATCCAGACAGCTTCACAAATACAATAAAAAACTGCCGGGTTCATGAACCCGGCAGTTTTTTATTGCGAACCAACTGAAGGAAGGTCGCACTTGCTGTGACGATCAGGCTCCCGCGATCATTCCTAATCTCACAAGCCGCTTGCCATATTTCTTTGGCTTGATTGGTAACCCAAGCCGAGGCATAAAGCATTTTACCAATTCCAGGATTATGGTAATTAACATTCATATCGATTGTGACGAATTTATCCTTACCTTCAATATGCGTCTCCAGCATCCAACCCATAGCCATATCAGCTAGTGTTGCCGTGATCCCTCCGTATACAATGCGATAAGGATTTAACAAGTCGGGTCGAATCGGCATAGAACAGAGAAACCGCTCGGCAACTTCACGCTCCTCCATAGCAATCTGCAAGAAATTGCCAAGGAACGGATATTTATTGTCCTTCATGCCTTCAAGTCCATTTACAGTATGCTCCAGAACACGTATATCTCGCTCAGTTAGCTTATTTATTCGTTCGAACAGCTCGCCGTGATCCATTTCTTCTCATCACCTGATCCAATCAAATTAAATGGTAATATAAACGAGCTAAATAAATGTCTCAAAAAAGCAGTTCCAGCCATTCTTCCTGATTCACTGGACCAAAATAATGCTTCAGATCAACCTCACTCAGCGCTGCAGTTATCGCTTCCCGGTCGTAACGAACACCCGCCAGCTTGTCCTCTACTTCACTAACTTCTCCCACTCCGAAGAAATCACCATAGAGCGAAGCACGCTTAATCAAGCCGTCTTGTACGTCGAGACGAAAATCATATGTACCCGAAGTCAGACGTTTAACCTGCCGGAAGTTAAAAACCGGAGATTTGCCATAGTTCCAATCCCAATTCCCATAACGTTCAGCAGAGATTTGCCGTACTCCAGCCCAATCCTGCTCTGTCAGCGGGTACTTAACCACTTCTTGTCCATCGAAGATGGATTCGAGGATAAATTGGCGAAATTGTTCAATGGTCAGGGGCTTGTCCAAGAACTCAGTGATATTGGCAACCCGGCTACTAACGGATTTGACCGCTTTGGATTTGAATTTCTCGGCATTGACACGAAGTGCTGCGGCAACGGCACCAATCTCCGAGTTAAATAGCAACGTTCCATGACTGAACATCCGTCCCTTGTGGGAGAACTGGGCGTTACCCGATATTTTGCGTTCGCCCACCTGGATATCATTTCGACCGGATAGCTCTGCTTCCACACCAAGCTTCCGCAAGGCGTTGACAACAGGATCGGTGAATTTACGATAATTATGAAACGAGTTGCCGTCGTCATTGGTGATAAAGCTAAAGTTCAAGTTGCCTTGATCATGATACACAGCTCCACCACCAGACAGTCGACGCACCACATGAATATCATTCTGCTCTACGTATTCGATGTTGATCTCTTCACTTGTATTCTGGTTTTTTCCAATGATAATCGATGGCTCATTGATGTAGAACAACAGGTAGTCGGTATCGGAAGGTAGCTTTCTGAGCACATATTCCTCAAGTGCTAGGTTGATTCGTGGGTCAGTTATTCCTTTATTATCAATAAAGAGCATGTGGGTTCCCTCCAGATCAAAAGTTGGTCATCTCTGTTTTTCACCTTACCACTTACCTACAGTGGTCGCAAGCCAACTGCTACTGAGGTGATTCTTCTATTTACTCCCGGATTTACCTTTACGCTTACCCTCGCCCTTGTCTTCCTGCTCCTCAAACTCTTGCTTTTCCTCGTGAAAGGCACTCGAACTTTGCCCCATAATCTGGTCGAAAGGCGTATATAAGCTATTAGGAATTTCTTTATTCCTGATAAGCTTGGTCACGATCAGTGCAACCAAACCAATAATCGGTGCGGCAACAGACAGAATAAGTAACATTCCAAAATCCATGTTTCTTCCCACCCTTTTTTAAACATATATACGAAACCAATGTAGAATTGGTTGTAATTTTGTTGGCAGACAAGTCTGTATGTAGTTTATTTATCTACTATAAATTACCTATAATGTTAAAAATCAGCATACTTACTATTGAAATCCCCCAAACTATTTCTCGTAAAAATGAATAGATTATAGTAGTTCATGATAAGGAGGTTAACAAATGTCCATTCGCTCATGGCATCCGAAAAAGAAACATGTAAAACCGATAACTGTCGTGCTTCATCCAGGTCAGAAGGTTTTGGTAGTCGCAAAGAAGAAGCACAAGAAACACAAGAAACTCTGGTATTAATATCACTCTTAGAACAGAGCTAGTGGAACAAGGAACGATTCTCTTTTTTAAATGCGTAAAAAGGGGCAACACCAAAAGTCGGTAATAACTTTTGGCATTGCCCCTTTCTATTCAAACCAGATGATCCCTTGCATTTCTACCCCTTTGGCCGATAATTGAGCCTGAAGCTGCCCGCGATGATGATAGATATGCCCGAATATTTCCAAAAGCCAGCCATAGCGTGAATAAGTAACGCCCCAATAGGAGGTTTGCTCCTCCAGCAATTGCGCCGGCGTAAGAGAGATGTAAGCATCATAGAGGGCTGAATAGGTTGTCCGCATGGATTCCTTGATTTCCGTTAATGTCTTCATGGGATGGCTTGCATAGAAGTTATCCATCTCCTGCTGGCTTGCTTCCTGAGCGATATGCAGGTCGGCCAGACAGATGAGGGAGAGGTGAGCGAGCTGCTCCCTGATGGAACGGGACCGCTCTTGTGGCCGATAGGCCAAATCCTCTGCAGTCAATTTATCACATAAGGCAAGCAGCGAATGAATAGCGAGCTGCAACTGATGAAATATGGGTTCGATCACCTGAGCCTCTCCCTTTAAGCACAATAATGATGAGGATATGAAAGAAGTAAACCTTTACTCTGACCATCAACATTTGTCCGTGAGTAGCTTCTGCAAAGCAGCCATTTGTCTTGCCTGTGAACAACCTCTACATAGCAGTATGGCCTATATCCGTTTTTCACTGTGTGAGTCTTGGATTAGCTTCATCAGTCGACTGCGCTTGGTCTCCTCCTTCTTCGCACTCATCACCCACCAAATCACTCTCTTCTGGTAGCTACTGGGCTGCTTTTGAAAGAAAGCCCATGCTTGATCATCCGCTTGGAAGTGCTCCTTACTAGAGATATCAAGCACAGGAAGATCCACTTGCTCATATGAATAAATCGCGGATTTCTCCTCACGCCGTGCTGCAAAAGCTCGTAAGCCTGCAGGCTGGACCAGACCTTGCTCACTCAACTGCTGAAATCGATTGATGTTGATCACACTCCAGATGCTCGTTGGTTTTCGCGGTGTAAACCGAATGGTGTAGCGGACTTCATCCACTCTTCTCCGTACACCATCGATCCAACCAAAGCATAACGCCTCGTCCACTGACTCCGGCCAAGTCATACTAGAGATACCTGAATCCTTCTTATAAAAGCCAACCGATAGTTCACTTGCCTTGTCGTGGTGTTCCAATAACCACTTGCGAAATTCTGCCGGTTGGGTGAAGTATAGATGCTCCGGATTTGTAATGGATACCCCTCCCATTGATTACGATGAATCGTCAGTATAGGTGTAGGTACGATTTCTAATGGGACAGTTCCTAACCCATCAGCTTATTCCTAATTCAAATGCACGGGTGATTTCCCGTCAAAGGGAATTTCACCATAAAGCGCGCGCACCACGCGGTCTACCGTATCTAAGCTTGCAGAGTAGGCATTAACTAAAGTGGTAGCAAAGGGGATATCTTGAGTCAAAAAGGGTGTGGCTAGGGAAACAAAGATTGGCTTTAGATTCTCGACCTGTTGTAAGGCCCAGATTCCTTTGGCCGAATCCCCTGTTGGTCTGACTGAATTCAGCAGACCATGCATGGGAAGCAGATAGATAACGATCATTGCATCCCAATGCTCCTTCCGAACCATATCGCGGATCGTTGTCAGCGGCTCGAAGGTATCAGCTATACCAACCGTGATGCCTCTTTCCTCTAGTTTAGCCACAAACCGGTCTGCATCAGGGTACACGCGACCGTCCGTGATTCGATTCAGCATCACCACCAAAACCTTCTTTACTTTGTCTGGATCGAGTGGCAGCAGGTTATCCCTGTTGCGGACAAGGGTGATGCTGCGGTTGGCGATTGCTGCACTGGCAGCCTTCGCTTCGGCATCCATGGCAGGCGCAAGCTTACCCTCATGAAGTGAAAGTGCTTCTGGGTCCTCACCCTGCTGATTGATACGGAATAAGCCAGTACGTGCCTTCAGTTCGAGAATCCGCCGGACGCTATCGTCTAACCGCTGCTCTGTCACCCGTCCGCTCTCAATGGCTTTTCTCATCACCTGCATATATTCGATCCCTGGCCATAGCAGAACGTCAGAGCCGCTGTTGAAGGTGTCAATCAGACGGTTCTCATAGCTATTCCATCCGATAAATCCGCCCATATCCAAAGCATCCGTAAGAATGACGCCGGCAAAGCCAAGATCCTGGCGCAGCAGTTGGGTTGTGATCTTATGCGATACAGTTGCTGGTACGGGTCTAGCCGTTACCCCTTCCTTCCAGGGCAAGGCAATATGTCCAGTCATGATGCTCCAGACTCCCTCCTGGATTAATTGACTGTACACCTTACCGAAGGAGTCTAGCCATTCCTGCTCGGAGAGACTGTTTACCGAGGTGACGATATGTTGGTCACGGAAGTCGACTCCGTCACCAGGGAAATGCTTGGCGCAGGCAACAAGCTGGTGCTCCTGCATCCCGCGCATAACAGCCGAGGAAAGCCGAGCCACTCGCTGCGGATCGTCTCCCAGACAGCGGGTTGTCACGACAGGATTCAACCAGTTTAGCAGGATATCGGCCGAAGGGGCAAGCGCCCAGTTAAAGCCACATGCCCGGCCCTCTAGCGCAGTGTACTTGCCTAGGGCATAAGCTAACTCTTCGCTGTTTGCGGCACCAAGAGCCATCATGGTCGGGAATGCGGTCAGCGTACGGATGGCCGCACCTGCACCAAATTCTAGGTCGCCAGATACGAGCAGTGGAATCCGGCTCGAGCGTTGAAGCAGACGGATTTTCTGTAAAATCTGCTCGGCCGTTCCTTCTGCGCCACGGATGATTTCACCGCCGAGAAAAAAGCTTCCCACCGGGTACAGACGCAAATACTCACTCACTGCATCCTCCGTAAATTCTCCAATCGGCAGTCTTCCGGCATGGTCCGAGAAGGTTTGTCCGATCTTCTCTTCCAAGGTCAACGATTCAAACGTCTGGTCTACCCATGCTTGCTCTGCTGCGGTTAATGCCTTCACCATTTCAACATCTCTCCCTGTTTCATATCCAAGGAATAAGTGCCCATCGACGCCCTTTGCTGTCAGGCGTGTACGGTGAAATAGCAGAACGGTATCAGAATAGCAGATACCTTCTGGTATTTACACAAAATCCCCAACATGGCAAAGTGTTAGGGGTTTTTGGAATATGAGTGATTATAACACGTGTTATAGGCTATTATAATCTATTTTGTTATTTGTCGCAGTATTTTTTTTCTTGGTTGCTCTGCTTAAAGATTCTAAAGACATTCATCCTTGTGGCTTTCAATCCCTGCGATAATCTCCGCAGCAAAGGCCTTCGCATCCTGTGGCCAACGAGCTGTGATCAGGTTGCCATCTGTTACCACATGCGGAATATTGCGTGAACGACCAGAAGAGAATTGATCCTTTTGGCGCAGATTACGTGTCACTTCATCCTGAACATATTCCGGATAAGTCCGATAATAGCGACCTCTGAGCCAAGCCGTTACATAGAAGGCCAGACGTTCTAGGCTTTTCGTTAAAGCGGTTATATTCTTATCGTA
>JAIMBU010000103.1 GCA_023511325.1 Gorillibacterium sp. | reverse complement strand
GGATAAGGTGAATTTTTACTCTCCTTCGGTAAACGCATGGCGTCAAAGACGCCAAGAGCGTTTATCCTTGATGAAGGGGCCTTGTTTTGGAGACGCTAGGTAAAACCTATGTTTTCAAAGGAGGAGCTACTTCTGTGATTGTTCGTTTCGGTTATGTTGCTATGTCTGTGAATGTTGCCAATGCCTCGCCATCGAAGACGATGACTGCTACCTCTTTCTGCCAAATTGGTGATCGCGATGCTGCACTACGCAAACTCGGACGGATAGCAGAGGAGAATCTGCATAACACACTAAGGCTATTACGTCATAATCAGGCATATGATATTCACGTCTTTCGTTTTTCCTCGAGGCTCATTCCCCTTGTTACGCATCAAGTAACTGAGGGGTGGGAGCCTTTTTCCTTTTTGGCGGATCACTTTCGCGAGGTCGGTGACTACGTTCGATTGCATGGGATGAGGACTAGCCTTCATCCCGATCATTTTACAGTAATGACAACTCCACGAGCAGAGGTTTTGCGGATAAGTATAGCCGATTTAGAGCATCAGGCGCATATGCTAACAGCTATGGGTCTAGATGAACGTGCCAAGTGTAACATCCATATCGGTGGGACATATGGAGATAAACCAGCAGCACTTGCTCGTTTTCGCGAGCGATTTCCAGAGCTTAAACCGGAGGTGCGTCACCGACTGACCTTAGAAAATGACGATAAGACCTATACGGCTCGTGAGACGCTTGATTTTGCTGAGGAGATCGGGGTTCCCATGGTGCTTGATATTCATCACCATCAGATCAATCCTGGCCTGGATGGCCCTCCTGAGGAGCTGTGGACGAGAATTCGCCATACCTGGGAGCGTAACGAGGTAGACATGCTAAGTAGAGATCCACATATGCAGGCGAGTCAACCGGGTGAATTACTTCCACCTAAAGTCCATTCTTCCAGTCCGAGGAACGAGCAAAACCGGAGAGCACATGCTGATTATGTTGAACCAGAGCCCCTTTTCAGCTTTCTACGGGCAATTGCAGCTGAAACCCCGCGACTTGATGTAATGATCGAGGCTAAGCAGAAGGATGGAGCGCTTTTTGCACTGATGAAGGATTTATCTGATCTGCCAGAAGTCCGTCGTATAGATGGTGCAACCATCGAAATCAAAGGGTGAACCTTGCTTTGTCAAAAGTAACGATGAACTTTGGGGGAATTTCCGTAGTTTTTGCAGAGTAACTCTACTATACTAAAACTAATAATTAATTTGAAAGTAGTGATAATTATGGCTGACCAAGTGAATGTACACTTTTCTTCCAGCGGCAAAAGTTTCACAGCGGTAGCTATTAACACCGCATCCAAAGCCGGTGAATGGATCAAAAGCAAACTAGGTGCTTACACCACGTTGGATGTGAAAACTAGCCACCACGATTTGGTGACGGAGATCGATAGAGGTTCGGAAACGATGATTAAAAACCTGATTTTAACACACTTTCCAGATCATTCTTTCCTTGGGGAAGAGGGAGTAGTGCCAGGCCCAATGGCATCTGCCAAGGCACTTGCCGATGTGCAGGATGCTGAGTACCTGTGGATTGTTGACCCGATTGATGGGACAACCAACTATGTGCATTCTTATCCTTTCTATTCCGTTTCCATCGCTTTAGCTTATAAGGGAGAAGTTATCGTGGGTGTTGTCTACGATCCATCCCGAGATGAGCTTTTTGTGGCTGAGAAGGGCAAAGGCGCTTATCTTCATGGCAAAAAAATGCATATATCACCGGATGCTACCTTGAGTCAAAGCCTACTTGCCACAGGATTTCCCACAGATCAAGCCATTGCGCTCCCTACGAATATGAGAGGGCTGCAGGCTGTCGCGCCTAAGGTAAGGAACGTTCGTAATGGGGGCTCCGCTGCACTCCATTTGGCTTATGTTGCAGCAGGTCGGTTAAGTGGCTACTGGGAGATTAATTTGAATTCATGGGATCTCGCAGCAGGCTCTTTGCTTGTAGAGGAGTCAGGTGGCCAGATAACGGATACAAGGAATCATCCCTATAATTTGGCTGTACGTAATATTGTCGCTACAAACGGATATATTCATCAAGAACTAGTTGATGTGCTTGATCAGGCTGACGCGACGGGACTTTAGACTCTTTTCGACAAGGTATGAGTAGATCTACACTGAAACAACATGTAATTGTTTCCAAATTGGTCTTGATAAATTTTTACCCTGCCATTATACTTATACCGTTAGAGGGACTGTAGTCCTACTAGCTAATATAGCGATAAAGGCAAACTCATCGAAAGGTGAGGACGCAAAGCTTTGGACCTAAAGGACTAGCTTAACTAGCTCCCATGGTTGCCAGGTTGCCGAATGATGTGGAATCTAAACCAGCCAGCCGGATGCGTTATCGCTTGATTCACAGAATCTTTGGGAGTTAGTGAGGCGAGATAATGCAGGCAGCATATATTAATCCATTTCTCATGTCTTCCTGCACGGTAATTGAATCATTGATTCAGGTTAAACCGACGCTGGGCGAACTTAAAATTAAACGGATTGAACTGGGTATGGACTATGTGTGGCTAAAGATTGGGATTGTCGGTGGGATGACGGGAGATATTGTCTTCGGTTTTCCTGAGCAAGTCGCCCTCAAGATTGCCTCTGCTATGATGGGGGGGTATTCTCTGACGGAATTTGATGAGCTAAGTCGTAGTGCAATCTCGGAGTTAGCTAACATGATCAGTGGAAACGCCAGTACACTGCTTTACAATCAAGGGATAATTATCGATATCACTCCTCCGTCTTTTATGGATATGGAGAAGCTGTGGAGCGCAGGTGCACCTAAAGCCTTAGTCATTCCGCTTAACCTGCAATCTTATGGTGGATTCGATATTTGTGTAATTACATGACTTTATCATGCTGATACGAAGAACAGTTATTCTTGTTGTAAACATTGGGGCCTGTGGGCTCCATTTTTGTTTTTTCAAAAGAAGATGGATTAAAAAGGGTTTAACTGCAACATATTTTACCAGTTTACGTCTTGAAGGGTAACCCAACCGAAAAGGAGAGAATATCCCAATGAATAAAAAGATATTGTCCTTCGTAGCCGCCAGTGTACTTCTGCTTTCAGCAGTCGCGCCTGGAGCCGCTCTTGCCCATAATGCAAGCAATGTAAACAACGGTAATAACGTAAGTAAGCTAAACTATTCCAATCAAAGTAAAATCAATTGGAGTAATTGGCAGCAAAAAAATAAAGAGTATTTGGATAAATTCAAGCAGCAATGGAAGGACAAGATCAAGAAAAATGATGAAGCGAAAAAGACGGCTGTCGCGCGTGTTGCCGCTGATAAGGCCGCACTGAATATTCAGTACGGTAATGGTGATAAAGTGAATAGTGTGACTAAACCGTTCGCTAGTCTGCCCGTAACCGGCAAGAAGGGCTCCGTGATTACTTGGCTATCTTCAAACCCGGCTGTGATTACAAGCGATGGTAAGATCGTTAACCGACCACCCGTGACAACTGGCGACGTGAAGGTGTTGATGATCGCGACCATAACCTATGGTTTTATCGCAGACTATAAAGTATTTGAGTTAACGGTAAAAGCAACGGTCAATGATGCTCAGAAGGTAGCTGCGGATAAAGCGACACTTGCTATCGATTTCGGTGGCAAGGACAATGCAGGAAGTGTGACACAGCCATTCGACAAACTACCGACAACCGGTACTAATGGTTCGCAAATCAAATGGATTTCTTACAATCCAGCCATTATCACAAACGATGGAAAGACCATTAATCGACCTACCGGTGGAGTGGGCGATGTGAAGGTTGTACTCGTTGCAACCATTACTAATGGATCTGCAGCAGATACGAAGCTGTTTGAAGTAATCGTAAAGGCAGCGATTAGTGACGCGCAGAAGGTAGCTTTGGATAAAGCAGCGCTGGCTATCGATTTCGGTGGTAAGGATAATGCAGGAAGTGTGACACAGCCCCTCGACAAGCTACCGGCTTTTGGTGCTAATGGCTCGCAAATCAAATGGATTTCTTACAATCCGGCCATTATCACCAGCGATGGTAAAACCTTAAACCGTCCTGTCGGTGAAGTGGGCGATGTGAAGGTTGTTCTTCTTGCAACCATTACCAATGGTTATTCGGTAGATACGAGGCTGTTTGAAGTGACCGTGAAAGCGACAGTCAACAGTGATGCTCAGAAGGTAGCAGCTGATAAAGCAGCGCTTGCTGTTGGCTTTAACGGCAATGATACGCAGGCATCGGTGACTCGTTCTGTGACCTTGCCGATTAAAGGAACGAATGGTTCGACAGTCGTATGGTACTCCTCGCAGCCAAGCATCCTGTCTAGTGATGGTAAAACACTAAACCGCCCTGCATTAGGGGCCGGAGATACCAACGTAATTCTGACTGCCATCCTCACCAATGGCTCAAGTGCAGATACCAAGACGTTTACTCTAGTAATCAAGCAACAAATAACTGACGCTCAGAAGGTTGCGTTGGATAAAGCAGCATTGAACGTTAGCTTTAACGGATCGGATTATGCCAATTCCGTAACTCGGGCGTTAACCCTGCCGATATTAGGAGTTAATGGCTCAACGATCATCTGGGTATCCTCTGATCCTAATGTGATCTCCAATGATGGTAAGACTATCAATCGACCGACTGCTGGAACGTCGGATAGAGGAATCGTGCTGACAGCCATAATAATAAGCAATTCAGTAAGCGACAGCAAGAGCTTTAACATCATCGTAAAGAAGCTCCCATAAGCACACAGGGTGGCTGCTAAATAAAGCAAAGAGGTCTGGTTAAATTCCAGACCTCTTTGCTTGTTTAATTGTTGAGTACAGTTGAAAACAAATTAACCCATGATAACTTCTACGTGGCGGGTGGTTCCATCACCGTCCATCGGAAGGACGTTGCCAGCAATCTCCTTGCCATCCACGATGACCTTGGCAATACCCTTGCTCACATGATTAGGATTAGAGATCGTAATCTCAAACGTGATTCCACGGAAGGAGCGGGAAATGGAGAAACCATCCCATGCAGTAGGAATACACGGATCGATCCGTAAACCATCATATTCAGGTTGAATGCCAAGGATTGCTTGCGTAATGGCAATGAAGTTCCAGGCAGCCGTTCCTGTTAGCCAGGAGTTCTTGGCTTCACCTTGCCGCACAGCATCTTTACCAGCAATCATCTGGGAATAAACATAAGGCTCCGTCCGGTGAATTTCACTGATCTCCTCTAGGTAAGCAGGAGCAATCTTGGCGTATAGTTCAAACGCACGATCGCCGCGACCAATCACGGTTTCGGCCATCATAATCCAAGGATTGTTGTGGCAGAAGATCCCGGCATTCTCTTTGTAACCTGGTGGATAGGAGGAAATCTCTCCAAGATTGATATAATATTTGGAATAAGGTGGGTTCTGAAGAACAATTCCATACTTCGTATCCAGTCTTTCCTTGACGGAATCCAAGGCTTTCAGAGCAAGACCTTCCTCAACACCGATACCAGCCATAACGCAGAAGCCTTGGGGCTCGATGTAGATTTGACCTTCAGCGTTTTCCTTACTACCGACTTTCTCACCGAAATAGTCATAAGCACGTAGGAACCATTCGCCATCATAACCATGCTCAAGCGTTGTTTTACGCATCTGTTCGATATGTTCGAGTGCCGTTACACTTTCTTCCTCCAGCCTACGGCGGCGGCAAATCTCCGCGAATTCAGGACCCGTATAAACAAATAATCCAGCGATAAAGATCGACTCAGCTGTACGTCCCTCACGGTTCTGGGTGGTTTGATAAGGCTCGTCGGGTACGTCTGAGAAACAGTTCAGGTTCAGGCAATCATTCCAGTCGGCACGACCGATAAGGGGAAGCCCATGTGGACCGAGGTTTTGGATAACATGGTAAAAGGAACGCTTTAAATGTTCAAACAGTGTAGCTGTGTTGTCGGGATTACTGTCAAACGGAACTTGTTCATCCAGGATGGCAAAGTCGCCTGTCTCTTTGATATAAGCAGCTGTACCAACGATAAGCCACAGTGGATCATCATTAAATCCTCCGCCTATCTCATCGTTCCCTTTTTTGGTCAGTGGTTGATATTGGTGATAAGCTCCACCATTCTCAAATTGAGTCGATGCGATGTCGATAATCCGCTCGCGAGCTCTTTCTGGGATTTGATGAACAAAGCCGAGTAAGTCTTGATTGGAATCGCGGAAGCCCATTCCTCGACCGATGCCTGATTCGAAATAGGAGGCGGAACGGGACATGTTGAAGGTAACCATACATTGATACGGATTCCAGATGTTCACCATACGGTCCAGCTTCTCATCAGAACTTTTAATGGCATATTTGGACAATAGATTATCCCAATAGGCTGCAAGCTCCTGAAGCCCTCGTGCCACATCCTCGTCCGTAGCAAACCGCGCAATCATTTCCTCAGCTCTGATTTTGTTGATAACACCAGGTGATTCCCATTTTTCTTCCTCTGGGTTCTCAACGTACCCAAGAATAAAGACAAATGATTTCTCTTCACCAGGCTGCAGCTCAATATTCAAGGAGTGAGAAGCAATAGGAGACCAACCACTCGCTACGGAATCGGAAGAATGCCCCGCTGCTACAACCTGCGGATTATCCAGCCCGTTATAGAGCCCAAGAAAGGATTCCCGGTCTGTATCGAACCCATTAATTTCATTGTTAACGGAATAGAAAGCATAGTGATTGCGGCGTTCCCGATATTCAGTTTTATGGTAGATAACAGAGCCCTTCACTTCCACTTCCCCCGTATTCAGGTTGCGCTGGAAGTTGGTCATATCGTCATAAGCATTCCACAAGCAGAACTCGACAAAAGAAAAGAGCTTGACGTTCTTGGTAGCTTCAGAGGTGTTCGTGACCGTTACCTTGTGAACTTCACCATTGTAATTGAGCGGTACGAAGGCCAACTGGTTTACTCGAACACCGTTACGTTCGCCGGTAACGGAAGTATAGCCCAGACCATGGCGACATTCGTAGAAATTCAGATCACGCTTAACGGGCATCCAGCCTGGAGTCCAGAAATCGCCTTCATCATGCAGGTAGAAATAACGTCCACCGTTATCAACGGGAATATTGTTATAGCGATAACGAGTTAATCTGCGCAGTTTAGCGTCCCGATAAAAGCTGTAACCACCTGCTGTGTTAGAAATAATTCCGAAAAAGTTCTCATTCCCCAGATAGTTGATCCAAGGGTAGGGAGTTTTCGGGGTGTTAATGACATACTCTTTGTTTGCATCGTCAAATGATCCGAATTTCAACTGACACAACTCCTCTCATAATGGCAAAGCTCGATAAACATGACAAATGCTCTATAAACGCGCGTTCACAGCACGTCGGATGAACCCCTATAAAGGGGACAACCTGCACAGAAGGTGAAGCATTGGGCGAAAGCACCAATTAAAAGCTTAGTATAAGCATTCAGTTGGTGCGGATTCCTAAAGCGGACGACAGGAATCACGGATGATCAATTGGGTAGGAAAGCTGGAATAGCTGAAGGAAGCGTTTTCTTTAGTGCACATGCTCACAATCGTTTCAGCAGCTGCTTTTGACATTTCATACAGCGGCAAGCGAACGGATGTAAGAGCAGGGCTGATC
>JAIMBU010000102.1 GCA_023511325.1 Gorillibacterium sp. | reverse complement strand
CCATTATGCTTATTGAAATCTTTATCTTCGATAGCAAGGACGGCATCTCGCATTTTCTTCGGAATTTCCTCGTAGGTTGCGAGCGTTCGATCTTCGTCTGTGCGCAATTGCCCAATTACCGAATCGTCGAGGAAATAGACGTAGCCAGTTTCGGCGTTTTCCTGCAATTTTTGGATAATGGTTTCGTGACTGCGTACTGGTTCATCCTTCAATATAGCGGCGACCCGCCCATATGCGATCCCTGCCGCTAAAAAACCGCCGATAAGTAAAATCCCAATCGACCACTTAACGGTGAGCCAAAGCACCTTTCCCGTTTTTCTTAACCAAGATTTTTTCAGGGGAGAAGACGCGTTGCCATTATTTTTCTGACTCATGTATAACCTCCTTAACTCCACGTTACATTATAGCACAATTCCCCAGTCAGGAGGACAGGGACAATTGACGCAGACGACTCAAATGTGATATAAAATAAACTAAAATATAAGATACAGCATTGAAGGATCGGGATTTATCCCGGATAGGAAGCCTAGAGCAGCTTGCAGAGAGTCGATGGGTGGTGCGAATCGACGCAGATAGGAGTCCGAATTACCATCCAGAGCTGGCAGGGTGAACATACAGATAGACGTGCCTTAGGCATTAAATGTTTCTGTATCAGTAGCTTTTGTCCGGGGCAATCCCGTTATTCCTTGTCGAGTGAAAGTGGTCCTTAGGATCGCTTTAATTAGGGTGGTACCGCGAGCTTAAGTCTTCTCGTCCCTTTGGGAAGAAGGCTTTTTTGTTGTTTAATTATCAGTGAAAAGGAGATTAGAAGATGAACATTTTGCAGGACTTGGAATACAGGGGTCTGGTCTATCAGGTGACGAATCGGGAAGAATTGGAAAAGAAACTGGCTACGGAGCGCGTGACGCTTTATTGTGGTTTTGATCCTACCGCTGACAGCCTTCACATTGGAAGCCTGCTCCCCATCTTAACCTTGCGTCGATTTCAACTAGCTGGGCACATTCCTTTAGCACTTGTAGGTGGCGGAACAGGAATGATTGGTGACCCCAGCGGCAGAGCAACGGAGCGCTCCCTGAATACTACAGATGTGGTGGAGCAGTATAGTCAAAGTCTAAAGAATCAATTGTCGCGGTTTTTGGACTTCTCTGAAGCCCGTGAGAATCCAGCCGAGCTTGTTAATAATTATGAATGGCTTGGCTCCCTCACCGTAATCGACTTTCTGCGGGATATCGGGAAAAACTTTACTGTTAACTACATGCTGGCAAAAGACTCTGTGGATTCCCGGATTGGCAGTGGAATTTCCTTTACCGAATTTAGCTACATGATTCTCCAGTCGTATGATTTTCTTAAGCTAAATGAAATGAAGAATTGCTCTTTACAGATTGGCGGCAGCGATCAGTGGGGCAACATTACCGCAGGGCTTGAACTTATCGGACGGACTACAGAGAATCAAGCTTTTGGGTTAACAATGCCACTGATCACGAAAAGTGATGGCACCAAATTCGGTAAAACCGCCGGTGGAGCGGTGTGGTTGGATGCAAATAAGACGTCTCCTTACCAGTTCTACCAGTTCTGGATCAATACGGATGACAATGATGCCGTTCGCTTTCTCAAATATTTCACCTTCCTCGCTCCTGAGGAAATCACACGCCTGGAAGAAGAAGTCCGGCAGCAACCTGAGAAGCGAGAAGCCCAACGTGTCCTTGCTGCTGAGGTAACAAAGCTTGTTCACGGCGAAGATGCGCTACAAAGTGCGTTGAATATTACCCAAGCGCTATTTAGTGGTAACGTACAGGACCTGAGCCAAGCAGAGATCGAGGAGGCCTTTAAAGATGCCCCAGTTTCATCAATTGGAGCAGAGGAACTCGCCCTGGTCGATCTGCTGGTTACAATTAAAGCAGCACCATCCAAACGGCAGGCTAAGCAGGATATTGAGAGCGGAGCCGTTACGGTGAACGGTACCAAGGTAACGGAATTGGGTGTGTTAGTTGAGGATCTTGGACGTATCGGCGGCGCTTACCTGATCATTCGTCGGGGGAAGAAAAATTATTTCCTGGTGCGGTTTGAGGGGTTTAAGGTGAGGTTTGATTTTATCAATTAGCGGTACGTGTCGTTTAGCGGAGCCTACAAAAGGCTTCGCTATTTTTTGTCCATTTTTAATTGTCTTTTATCCGTTGCTAAACGAAAGAGCAGCACGGCTTGGATAATAGTGACTAAGCCCATAACCAATCTTTCGAATAAGGTTATACCAAGTAAATTAAGAATTGTATTTAAGGAGATCATGACAAAGGAAAACCATAAGTATATTTTCAAAAAAAGATTATACCTTTCAAGTTTCATCAATCCAGACGCTATTGCGCTAAGCGGAATTCCAAAACTGATCATGACAATGGCTTGGTAACTCTCCAATCTGCCAAAGATAACAATCAGTACAAAACCAACCAATAACCATGCTTTAAAAAAAGCTTTAAATCGTCCTAACCTAATCAATCCAGATACTATGGCGATAAGTGGTATTCCATAACTTAATATAACGATACTAGTGATGGCCGATTCACAAGCAGCTTGATAGCTCCCTAATCTCCCTCCACCAATGGAGTTATAGGACAAGGCTTTAAAAATGATTAACAAGAAAATAAAAATTGTAAAAACATTTGTTAAGATTATGCCAATACCTGCAGTCTTTGCACTTATTCTATGAAGCATTTTCATTCCTCCTTTGGTCAAAGTTTTGACATGCAATTTACTTGCTTTTTCTATCGGCGTAGAATATCCACAATCCAGGTTGGTTCGGGAGTAGGGACATCTGGATGTAGTGCTAACTCTTCGGCAATGCCTTGAACACTGCACCAAAAAGCAGTTGAGAGAGCTTTGGGGTTCCCCTCGCGAATGGTTTTGTTTCTTTGACCAGCCTCAATCAGAGCAATGGACAGCTCAATGTTATCCACCTGCACTAACATTTCTTTTACCGCCTGTGGTGCCTCTGCATTATGCTGTGCTTGCGCCATCAAGACGAATATTTTTGCTGCATCTGGTTTTTCTTTCAGCATGGTAAAAACGTTAGTTGCCGCTGCTTCAAAAAAAACGAGAGGATTTTCCTGATCAAACTGCATGAAGCCCTGAGTTCCTGCCAAGCCAATCTGCACCAGTTCTTCGTAAACTTTTTCTTTTGAAGCGAAATAGTGAAAGAATAAACCCATACTCATGTCTGCTTTTTCCGCGATATCTGACATTCTTGTAGCGTTGTAACTCTTCCGAATAAACAAATCTAAGCTGACCGATAATATTTTTTTTCGCCGTTGCTCCTTTTGCACTTCTCTTTTACTCATATTTACCCCAGGTCCCTTGGTTAAATTATATTTCATTGAATATTTATTCAATAATGAATTATAATCTTAAGTAGGAATTCCTGTCAAACCCAAACAGAAGTATTTCTTGAAGCATGACGTAAAAATACCGTAAAATTCATTTCTGAATCCTACGGTATAGATTAAATTGATTCTGTTAATTGTCTTGGGGATTATGATGTGCTTTCCACATACATTCCGAAATATTCATCTTAGTAAACACTGCATTAAAACTCGAAGGACTAGGACTACAAGCATATAATCCAAAGCTGATTTCTTCTCCGCCTTGGGTCAGGTGAAAAATTCTCATCTGCTGATAAATAACCCCGCCCGTGGAATTCTCAATACAAAAGTCGCTATCTCTTCGACTTAAACGATAGTACATTGATTTAATATCTGCGTTAATATCAGTAGTTGCCCAATCGGAGTAGCCATTATTTGTAACAACACTGCCAAGTCTTTGATACTGCTCATTTTCATATTCAATAGAGGCCTTAAACCAGTTGTCACTGTTCTGATAGATCATAACGCCACATTGATCAAATGCATTTTTGCTATCGAACTCTGTTTTCACTGTAAAAGAAAATTTGCTCTCATTCGTTTTCATCAGTAGAGCAGGGGCATTGTCATTTCTAAAGCCGTAATAAGTGCGCTGCCAGAAATCAGTTTCAGGCTCCGTTGTGATGACGATTTTTTCGGGCTTAATACTATATTTTTGGGGCTCGTTTAGAAATATTAAATGATCAGCCTCAAACTTCTTCATGCGCTTTTCACTCCTAGATATTTATATAATCCTTGTAGCATTTACTATTTCTGATGTTGATTTTTTTAAAAAAACCTTCACTTAAACCATCATACATAGCATATTTCCTGCCATAGATTCAATCCTGGACGGCAGCACTTGGGGCTAAGATGACAGAGCCAAATGCAAGCAATACACAGGCGAACAGCAGGAGGACACCAAGTTGACCGCTAATGTTGGCAAGTGTATTGCCGATCGACAACTTATTGGCTGCATCGATTGCCCAATACTGTGGCGTAAAGAAAGCCAGCTTCTGCATCGCCTTTGGCATGAATTCCAAAGGCCAATAACAACCCCCGATCATGCAGGTAGGTGTGACTATCAGTGTGTTGATACTGCCGAGATTGTTGCTGTTCCTGACGAAACTGGCCGTGAGACTTGCCAGACCTAGCGCTGCTAGCATGAAGCATTCTAACACGATGAAGAGCGGAATAAAGTCGATTCCATAATCAAAGTGTATGACATACATGGTAAAGGAAGAGAATCCGAGTACCAGGAGGGTACCCATAAAGAAGCTGCCAAGGAAATTACCTAAAGCAATTTCCCATCTGCGCACAGGAGCAGAGAATATCCGCTCCAACGTGTGTTGTCTTCTGTCCTCCAGCAGCATCGATACCGAGCGAGAGATGGATGTCATCAGGAACATCAGGATGAATCCAATAACTAAAAACAGGGAGGAAGAGGACGATTGTTGTAAGGATGACTTCACTACACCAATTGGATTATGGCCTTTCTCATTGAGAAAGCGAATCAGATTCTCTTGGAGGTCGTCACCTTCGTATCCAGTGTTGATCAGCAATTGGATCATGTTATCTAAAGAAGCCGTCTGTTGCTCCAGATTTAACTTTAAGGTAGCGGTAACTTCTGTTTCGGACATTTGGAAGATCCGAACAGGCAGGGGAGCTCTTGCCATCATTTGTTCCGTATAATTAGCTGGAATAACAAAGGATACGGAGGAGTTGTTCTTCAAAACGACGTTCTTACTGTCCTCTTCACTTTGAACTTGTTGTAAATCGTAGGTTCCAAGGGTTTTTAGCTCGGATATCAGATGCTCGCCAATGATGCCTTGGTCGAGATTCGCATAGGTCACTGATGTTGAAACGCCCCAGCTCTGGGTGCCGAATAGCGATGTGATGACAGAGATAACCGCGACAGGGATGATAATGGAGGTGATAAAACCCTTGCGCGTTCCCAGTGTTCGTTTGATGATGTTAAGTGCGATATGCCAACTACGCATAGTATCCCGCCTTTCGATAACCAATGATTGCTACTGCGAATAGCCCTAGACTGATAAGGGCAAGCACGCCTACATACGAGGTAATATCCGCATGGTCAAAGCGAAGCATAATCCGTATTAGGCTACCTGCTGCCCACTGATTGACGGTAAAGCGGGCAATTTTCTGGACGAAGGGTCCGAGGTTAGGAGCCATTCCGCCGCTGATGAAAGTCATAGCGTAAACCGTTATGGAGAAGAACAAATCCAGATTTCTTGAGGTGCGAATGATCAGTGCCAAGAACAACGCAATACTAAGTGAGGAGAGTATCGTGAGCAGGCAGACCAAGAACAAATAACCATAATTGACTCCCCAATTGACGTCGTAAATAATCCCGGTGAATAAGATGATGATCAATGCTTGGAGCATGGAGAATACGGCTCTGCCCATAAGCTTGCCCATGACAATCGAAGCCGCACTGATCGGTAACGAATAGAGACGCTCTAATGTGTGATTTTCCCGCTCTACAGATAAGCTTATGCCTGCACTGACTCCAGCCATAAGCAAGAACATGACAAGCATGGCCGCCGAATAGTATTGCATGGCCGAGGCAGCAGCGCTCTGCTCATTCAGCTTGCCAATCTCGACAAGTGGATTTGCGGTTTCCGCATTGCCAGCTACTGTCGAAGAGTTCTTGGCATCGATTGTTTTTTCAGCAACGGGGCCTAGAACCACTGCTGCTGCTCGGGAGTTATTCCATCCATCCAGCAGTCCACGGAGAGTAATCTCTGCTGTGAGATTCTTCTCTGTTGAGGTGCCTGGGTAGAGCACCCAGTTCGTGAGCTCACCTGCAGCTACTTTGGCTGAGAAGCCGGCGGGTATCTCTGCGCCATAATCTGCTGTTCCTTCTCTCAACATGCGCATAAGCTCATCTCTTGATACGGCATCTTTAATGTGGAGCATCTCGGAAAAAGCTGCCGCAGAAAGAGCTAGATGTGCCTGCGCTACCAAGGGACCTGAGTCGGCTGCATAAAGGACAAGCTTCACGGGTTCCACTTTTCGGTCCAGATTGCCGAATATCGGTCCAAGGGCAGAACCAAGTATGAAAATGATCAAGAGCGGTAAGAGCAAAAACATAACCAGAGTGGAACGATTCCGCAGCATCCGGACGATCTCGTGATAGGCAACAATAAGCATAGCCATTGTTTCTTCCTCCTTAATCGCGCAACGTACGACCAGTCAACGACAGGAATAAGGATTCCAGATCGGGCTCGACGCGTACGACAGATTGAATGGAAACCTGATGTTTCGATAAGATGTAAAGAATATCTTGGAGATACGTTTGGGCTGACCCAAGATGAAGCTCAATAACATTTTCTGCTAGGATGACTTTGCTAATGCGCGGATGAGCCTCTAGCTCCTTTATCGCTAGTTCACTGATTTGCACAACTTGAATTTGCAGCTTCTCCTCACTAGATACTTGCCGGACTAACTCTTCCTTTGTTCCCAAAGCGATCAATTGTCCTTGATCAAGAATCCCTACGCGAGTGCTGATAGCTTCAACTTCTTCCATGTAGTGGCTGGTGTAAATAATCGTCGAGCCCAACCGATTCAGTTCCTTTACACTATCAAGGATATGATTACGGGACTGGGGATCAATCCCAACGGTTGGCTCATCCATGATGATTAGCTTTGGCTGATGTGCCAAGGCGCAGGCAATATTCAGCCGACGCTTCATTCCGCCAGAATACTGTTCCGGTTTAATATGCTGCCGATCAATGAGACCGACAAACTCAAGGGCCTCACTAACCCGCAGTTTAAGCTTAGCCCCACTCATTCCATATAAGCGGGCAAAGTAGGTTACATTTTCGCGAGCAGTCAAGCTGGGATAAATAGCTAGCTCTTGAGGGACGAGACCGATCGACCTTTTCACCTCAAGCAAATTTTTATTCGTATCGAAGCCGTTTACCGTAATTTTACCTCCTGATGGCTTAAGAAGACCACAAATCATTCGAATAGTGGTGCTTTTACCAGCCCCATTCGGTCCGAGTAGCCCGAATATCTCACCTTCCTCGATATTCAGCGTCAGATGATCGACGGATAAGGTTTCTTCATAGCGTTTGGAAATATCTTTAATACTGACAAAGTTCATAGCATGATCCCCTTCGACGTTGGTTTATTGATTAAAGCTTACTTGATTCTTTCTAAGCGAACAGGTACGTCAAGTCACCTTGTGTGGGTGACTTTAGTCATGATCGGTTATTTGATATTTTCGCTATGTTATAATGACACCTAGA
>JAIMBU010000101.1 GCA_023511325.1 Gorillibacterium sp. | reverse complement strand
AATTCTATGCGCTCGACATGTATCCGTATCCATCGGGAGCGGGATTGCATGTCGGCCATCCGGAAGGGTATACAGCGACGGATATCGTCTCACGCTACAAAAGACTGCGTGGCTATAATGTCCTCCACCCGATGGGCTGGGATGCGTTTGGTCTACCTGCGGAGCAATATGCACTCGATACAGGGAATGATCCCCGCGATTTCACCAAGAAGAACATCGATACGTTCCGTCGGCAGATTAAATCGCTTGGTTTCTCCTACGATTGGGATCGGGAGATTAGCACGACGGACCCGGATTATTATAAGTGGACGCAGTGGATCTTCATCCAGATGTATAACAAAGGTCTTGCTTATGTAGATGAAGTCAACGTCAACTGGTGCGAAGCGCTGGGAACGGTGCTTTCTAATGAAGAAGTGATCAATGGCTTGAGTGAGCGCGGGAATCATCCTGTTGTCCGTCGGCCGATGCGCCAATGGGTGCTGAGAATTACTGCCTATGCCGAACGGTTGCTTGACGATCTGGAGGGACTGGATTGGTCGGAAAGCATCAAGGATATGCAGCGTAATTGGATTGGTAAATCTGTAGGGGCAGAAGTGCATTTCCCGATTGAAGGTCAGGAAGGGATGCATGTCACTGTATTTACGACAAGACCCGATACCTTGTTTGGTGCTACCTATTGCGTATTGGCACCTGAGCATGAGTATGTAAATGTGATTACGACTGTTGATCGGCAGGATGCCATTGCTCTATACCGGGAAAAAGCATCACACAAAAGTGATCTGGAACGGACGGATCTGGGCAAGGATAAGACCGGGGAATTCACCGGTGCCTACGCCATCAACCCAGTGAATGGCGAGAGAACACCCATTTGGATTGCTGATTATGTGCTTGCTGGGTATGGGACAGGCGCAATCATGGCAGTCCCGGGACATGACCAACGGGACTATGAGTTTGCGGTAAACTTCAACCTGCCGATTGTTGAAGTGCTGAAGGGTGGCGACCTGAAGAAGGAAGCCTACGCTGGTGATGGTGAGCATGTGAATTCTGGCTTCTTGAATGGTCTGACCAATGTGCCGGCGATTGCCAAGATGATCGCATGGCTAGAGGCTGAAGGGAAGGGTCAAGGCAAAACCACCTATCGTCTGCGTGACTGGTTGTTCAGTCGGCAGCGGTATTGGGGTGAGCCCATCCCGATCCTGCATCTGGAGGACGGCACCATGAAGACCGTGCCGGAGAGCGAATTGCCGCTCATCCTGCCAGATACGGAATCGATCCGTCCGTCAGGGACAGGGGAATCGCCGCTTGCCAACGTCGCGGATTGGGTCAATACGATTGATTCCGAAACTGGAATGAAAGCACGTCGGGAAACCAATACGATGCCGCAATGGGCCGGAAGCTGCTGGTATTACCTGCGCTTTATCGATCCGCATAATGATAAAGAATTTTGCTCCAAGGAACTTCAGGAGCAATGGATGCCGGTTGATCTCTACATTGGTGGAGCCGAACATGCTGTTCTGCATCTGCTGTATGCTCGTTTCTGGCATAAGGTGCTTTATGATCTGGGCTTTGTCTCGACCAAAGAGCCATTCCACAAACTGATCAACCAAGGGATGATCCTCGGTGAGAACAATGAGAAGATGAGCAAGTCCCGTGGCAATGTCATTAACCCTGACGTAATCGTCAACAAGTTTGGGGCAGATACGCTGCGCATGTATGAGATGTTCATGGGTCCGCTGGAAGCGACCAAGCCATGGAGTGATACTGGAGTGGAGGGAAGCCACCGCTTCCTCAGTCGCGTATGGAGAATGTTCGTCCGTGAGGACGGATCACTGAACCCGAAGATCAGCGGGGATGACTCCAAGGCTTCTGTTGCCTTTAAGCGCATCTGGCACAAATCGATTAAGAAGATCACGGAGGATTTGGAAGGTCTGCGGTTTAACACGGTAATTAGCCAATTGATGATTTTTGTCAATGAAGCTTATAAAACGGACGTATTGCCGAAGAAGGCTTTGAAGGATTTTGTCCTGATGCTGGCCCCACTTGCTCCCCATCTGGCGGAAGAACTGTGGGAGATATTGGGCGAAAAAGGCACCGTCACCTACGCACAGTGGCCAACCTACGATGTAGCGCTCACGGTAGACGACGAAACCGAAATCGTTGTGCAGGTGAACGGCAAGATTATTGAGCGGATCAATATTCCAACGACTATGGAACAGGATGCCATGCAGGAACTGGCATATGATCTGGATAAGGTCAAAGAGCTGACCAGTGGCAAAATGGTGGTTAAGGTCATTGCAGTTAAGGGCAAGCTCGTTAATATCGTTGTAAAATAGGGAGTAGCACAACCCTTCAAACCAAACCTAGTTAACAACCCTTCAAGCTAAACTAATTATCAACCTAAAAACAGGAAGGGAGCACCATTAGGTGCTTGCCTTCCTGTTTTATATTTCGTCGATCCAATGGTTTGGGCTTGATGGACAGAATACCGCTCGGTTGTTATAAAGCTTCAGTATCTTTCCTTTTACGCCTTTGAATTATAAATAAGAAAATTAAGACAATATATAAAATAAAAAAGTATATCCAACTATCGTGACTATCTCTCTCTGTGAAAGTAAAGAACATCAAAAAAAGCAGCATCATAATATTGCCATAAAAATTCTTATTCGTTCTGGAGAAAAAGAATCTGTCTAGGAGAATAGCAGTAAAAAAAATGATAAATGACAGGTAAAAATGTGGATACATTTCTATCGCCTCAATTTCTCGAAGAATTATATAAGCCTCAAGGGAAAGCTGGAATAAGCAAAAGTGAATCGGTCTACTCATCGGCGAGGCTGCAACCTCTTCACGTGATGGTATTGATAAAAATATGAACGTATCATTAAAACGTGAAGGTGTGAAGGTGTGAAGGTGTGAAGGTGTGAAGGTGTGAAAACATGAAGGCATGAAAACGTGAAGCCATGGGGGCTAGATGTGTGCCCTCACTACTTACGGACCTAGCAGACGCTAATGGCTCCAAACGAACGCTTTTCTTTCTCTATCGGACCTGAGAGACGTTATTCTGCCGCGCATCCATGAAAAACCGACCCAAACGGGAAATAGTGGCGCTGAGGTCCGTTACAGGCCGGAATAAGCTACGAATAATCAATTAGGGGCGCTCATGTCCGTTAGCGAAAAGCTTTGAGAATAAACTTTATATTCACGCTTCATTTGGTTAAGTTGAACCTTATATATTACCAAATAAAACAATTACATGTAGCTAATGGTATTATAAGCCTTATCAAGTCATTCCTACAATTAGAGCATACCGATTCGGTGCAAGACCTTCACCCTTCCTGTCTTTATAAAAAATGATAATAGCGAGGATAATATGAGATTATTACTGGTCGAAGATGATAAAACGATCGCCGCAGGGCTTGAATATTCGCTCTCTGAGGAAGGCTACATTGTTACGCTATGCCATACGGTGCAGGCTGCGCGGGCGTCCCTCCTCCAAGATAGGTTTGATCTGATCCTGCTTGACCTTACCCTACCGGATGGAAGTGGTTATGAGATTTGCAAGCTAGCTAAGAGCCGAAACGACGCTCCGGTGATATTCTTGACTGCTTGCGACGACGAGGTCAATGTGGTGATGGGACTGGATATGGGAGCGGATGATTATATCACTAAGCCGTTCCGAATCCGAGAATTGCTTTCACGGATTAAAGCGGTTCTAAGACGAAATAGTATTTCGTCAGTCAGTGGAAAGTCTATCCTCCAGTTGGGTCAACTTCGGATCAATACCTTGGAGGCGAAGGTTTACAAAAGCGAAGCGGAGATCACCCTGACTGCGCTGGAATATCGGCTGTTACTTATCTTCGCCAACCATGCCGGACAAGTTTTAACAAGAGGTCAACTTCTTGAGGGGATATGGGACATTGCCGGGGATTTTGTCAATGACAATACACTTACTGTCTATATCAAAAGGCTTCGCGAAAAGCTGGAGGACGATCCCGGATCACCTACAATGATCACGACCGTTCGTGGCATCGGCTATAAGGTGGGTGATTAGTATGCTGCGGAATAAGGAAATTCAGGTGCTGTTCTTTTTCATCGGGCTTGTATCAGTTGCGGGTACGATCATAACCTTCCTGATTGATCCTGTCGCCGGAACGGTTGTCCTCGTCACGGTTCTCCTCTTGATGGGCAGCATGGTGCTATTTACTTTTTGGCGATATAGGGAAATCTCCAAGCTCTCTACTTATTTACGTTCAATCACAGCAGGGGATTACTCCCTGGACATTCGTGACAATCAGGAGGGAGAACTGAGCATCCTCAAGAATAACATTTACAAGGTCACCCTCATGCTGTCTGAGCAATCGGAACTGCTCAAGAAGGACAAAAAATATTTAGCCGATGCGATATCTGATATTTCCCATCAGCTAAAGACGCCACTTACCTCGATGGTCGTCATGACTGATTTGTTGTTAGATAATCATTTGAAGGAAGCCAAAAAACAAGAATTCATCCGTAACATTCGCTCGCAGCTTGAACGGATCGAATGGCTCGTAACCTCCTTGCTAAAGCTTTCAAAGATTGATGCGGGAACGGTGAATTTTAAAAAGGACCAGATTAAGGTGACACAGCTAATCGATAAAGCAACAGCTTCTTTATTGATCCCCATTGAATTGAAGGAGCAAAAGCTGACCCTCCTGGGCGAACTAGAAACTAGTTTTACTGGGGATTTAAACTGGACGGCGGAAGCGCTGATCAATATCCTCAAGAATGGCATCGAGCATACCGCCTACGGTGGAGAAATCACCATAACATGGGTGGAGAACCCGCTCTATACCGAAATCCGGATAATCGACAATGGATCGGGCATCGAACAGCTCGACTTGCCCTATATATTCAATCGCTTTTACAAGGGGAAGTCATCAAGTGAGGAAAGTGCTGGTATTGGGCTTGCCATGGCCAAAGCCATTCTGAATAACCAGAATGCCGATATCGTGGTAAAGAGCGAAGAAAATAAAGGGACTGAATTCACCATTAAGTTCTACAAGCCTATCCATTCGAGTGCTATGTAATGCTAAAGGTATCCTTGCGAGATAAGAATAAAATGTAGCCTATTGATGAACCTGAAGAGGAAGACCTCCGACTCCAATTAGTAATGGAACCGAGGGTCTTTTTCTGCGCGGATGAGAGATGAACTCAATATGCATCGATTTGCTCTATACAATAACACAAACGGCAACGGATTCTGACAAAATAGTCACTTTAGAGTCACCGGATAGTCATCTGCGACAGCTATAGTAGGGGTACAAAGCTAAATGCCTGTCGGCATCTTGAATGCGGTGCGTTTACTGGTGAAATATCAGAGTTGGATAAGAGGGAAGCCTATACCTTATCCTGATATTTTAAAAAACAGGAGGTTTACTTGATGGAAATACTACGCGTTGAAAAGCTCTCAAAGATATATGGCACAGGTGAAATGGCAGTAAAAGCTCTGGACAACGTCTCTTTCTCCATTGAAAAAGGTGAGTTTGTTGCGATCATTGGACCCTCTGGCTCGGGTAAATCAACGCTACTGCACATTCTTGGCGGTGTGGACCGACCGACTAGCGGCAAGCTGTTCGTGGATAACACAGATATTTATCAATTGGATGAAACCAAGCTGGCTATCTTCAGACGGAGACAGATTGGTTTGATCTATCAATTCTTTAACCTCATTCCCGTGTTAAATGTAGAAGAGAATATTACGCTTCCGCTACTGCTAGACGAGCATAAGGTCAATCAAGCCTATCTTAATGAGATTCTCACATCGCTCGATCTGAAGGATCGCTTGAAGCATCTACCTAACCAGTTATCTGGAGGCCAGCAGCAACGGGTTTCGATTGGCCGAGCATTGATTAACAATCCTGCTATTGTTCTGGCCGATGAACCGACGGGGAATCTAGATAGCAAGAACAGCCATGATATTATTGAACTGCTCAAAATGTTTAACAAACAGTACAATCAAACGCTGATTGTGATCACGCATGACGAACGCATCGCGCTACAAGCCGATAGAATCATCACGATTGCCGACGGGCGAATTGCCAAGGATGAGGTGATTCGCCGATGAATATTGTCAATAAGCTGACTTTACGACAGCTAAAATTAAATAAGCGACGTACACTGGTCACGCTAGTTGGAGTGATCATATCCGTTGCCATGATCACTGCGGTAGCTACGCTGGGATTCTCCTTTATGAACCTGCTGCAAAGGAATTCAATCGCAGATACGGGGAAATGGCATGTGCTTTATCCAGGGATAACCGCTGAGCAGTTGAAGCTGGTCGAAGCCGACAATCAAACCAAACAAGTGGTGGTCAGCAGAGATGTGGGGTATGCAAAGCTGGATGGAGCAATAAACCAGGACAAGCCCTATCTTTTTATTAAAGAATACAATAGCTTGGGATTTGAGAATTTCCCGATTGATCTGCTTGAAGGAAGGCTGCCAAAGTCTTCGAATGAAATCGTTATTTCCAAGCATATACTCACGAATGGCGGAGCCGATTATAAAATCGGTGAAACCCTGACGCTTGCTATTGGCGAACGCGAGGTCACAGAAGATGCTAAGGAGTTACCAGAAGGGAGGTTGACACAGTCTTATCCACTGCAGCAAGAGGGCGGCAAGGTAGTGGAACGGTTGTCCAACATCCAAACAGCAAAGGCTTACACCATAGTTGGAATCATCGCTCGTCCAGTCTGGGAACAGACTTGGTCGCCAGGCTACACAGTAGTATCTTATGTAGATGGAGCCAGCTTACAGCAGGGAGAAACGGTTGATGCATCTGTTGTGGTTAAGGATATCAATCGGAGCATGTTCAAACATGCTGAACAGCTTGCTAAGACAAGTGGCATTGCGAAAGTTCAGTTTAATGATAATTTGCTACGGTTTTATGGTGTAATCGCGAATGAAGGGTTAAATAGAACCTTGTATATGCTCGTGGGAATGATCATTCTGATCATTATGATCGGTTCGGTATCACTTATTTACAATGCTTTCGCCATTTCCATATCCGAGCGCTCTCGCTATTTAGGCATGTTAGCCAGTGTTGGCGCGACACGCAAGCAGAAGAAGCATTCGGTGTTTTTTGAAGGAGCGGTTATTGGTGCGATCAGTATTCCACTGGGCATTATCGCTGGCATTGGTGGCATCGGCTTAACCTTTATCGCTATAAACCCCATTTTAAAGGGCGCCTTAGGATTTAATGAAAATTTTCGCGTAGTTTTGCCCCCAATGGCGATCTTGATAGCAGCCGTGCTGTCCCTTGTTACCATCTATATCTCAACCTATGTTCCAGCCAGAAGAGCCGCCCGCATTTCGCCTGTTGAGGCCATTCGCCAAACACAGGATATCAAGCTGAGCCGCAAAAATGTAAAAACGTCCAAGCTAACGCGGCGGTTATTTGGTTTTGAAGCAGAGCTGGGTCTTAAAAATTTAAAAATGATTTGTAATGATGCTATTGAGCTTAATGAGTATTTCAAAGATAAAGAAATATCTAGAATATACTTAAATTTTACAGATCCTTGGCCTAAAAAGCGCCATGCAAAAAGACGTTTGACGTATCATACATACCTTGCATTATATAAACAAATACTTAAAGATGACGGTGAAATTCATTTTAAAACTGATAATCGTGGTTTGTTCGCATTTAGTATAGAAA
>JAIMBU010000100.1 GCA_023511325.1 Gorillibacterium sp. | reverse complement strand
CTGCAATCTCACATTTGTCACCAGTTAAAGAAGAAATAACTAAAAATGTAGATATCTTAATCGTCAGAGAACTTGCATCCGGTATATATTTTGGTGATAAACAAAAAAAAGTTATAGAGGGAGAAAAGGTTTACTCTGACCTGGAACTTTATAAGGAATCAGAAATTAGGAGAATTGCTAAAAAGGCATTTGAATACGCTGTTAAAAGAAGTAATAAAGTTTCTTTGGTTGCAAAATCAAATGTATTGGTAAGTAGTGAATTATGGAGGGAAGTAGTGGTTGAAGTTAGTGAAGAGTTTCCCAGTGTAGAGTTAGACTATCTGCATGTTGATAATGCAGCAATGCAAATCATTTTAAATCCAAAACAATTTGATGTCATTCTTACAAGCAATATGTTTGGTGACATTTTATCAGATGAAGCTTCTATTCTTCTCGGATCAATTGGTTTAGCTCCATCTGCAAGTCTTGGCTATGATAATTTTGGATTGTATGAACCGATACATGGCTCCGCTCCAAGCATAGCAGGGAAGAATATAGCAAATCCACTGAGTTCTATTTTGTGTTTGCCATTAATGCTTAAATATTCTTTTGGATTGTATCAAGAGGCAGAATGCATACTTAATGCAGTAGATGAAGTGTTAAAAGATGGCTATAGAACTATCGATTTGAAAGCTATTAATGATGACACCAAAAAAATAATTAGTACAACAGAAATGGGAGACATTGTTTCCTTATATATTTCTAACAAATGAGTTGTTGGGAAAATATATTAAAATCATCAATAAATAGGAGGTGACAAAAATGAAAAAATACGTCGATAAAATGGGTATTTTGAAGACTTTAATTTTAAGCTGGTAGTCATTGAAGCTTTGCTGGATAAGGAGCCTGCTTTTCAAGACGAGTTGAAAGCATTGATTGAAAGGCATGCTGATAATTATGAATGGTATAAAAATGCGGGACCTATAGAGGAAATCTTACAATTTATTTCTGAATTACATATTGAACAAAAAGATTTAGATAAGATTACAGAATTGTGTTTTGATGGCGGAAATGAAATCTACCACTCCATACAGCCTGATTGGGATGGAGTGGATTTCCTTTTTGATATTCAATCGGTTAAGGGATTTGAACATTTGAAAAATCTGGAATCTGTTGTTTATATCAGCATGCTGGAGGAAGAAGTCCTGGAACCCATGAAAGAACAAGGGATTACTATTGAGTAGTTCATAGAGGGGGATATTTATTTCTGAGTGGAATAAAAGGTATCTGTTCCATAATAAAATTAATATTCTCTGAATATTCATGGGGAGATAGAGAATTAGAGGGAATTTGGAATAACTGATTTCTTACATATGGAGTAAAGCAAGAGGCACCTAAGGGTGCATTTTTTTCTTCTTTATCGGGTATGATTAAACTCTATGCACAGAGTTACAGCTATTATAAGGGCTACCTTCTATAATGCAAACAATTTGCCAGCTCTCAAAATACTATTCAGATCGTGATATAGGCGTGGTCCAAAGCGATATAACTGACTAGAGCTTGCGCTTGCAAGATGAGGTGTTATACTGATTCCATCTGAGTTACTAGGGTGATTTGATAATATTGTGTCAACGGATAAGCGCCCAAAATCAGCAAAGGCATTAATAGATTTAATGAATTTAGCTGAGTCATTGATTTACAGCCGGGTATCTTCTAGTTGTGAAAAGGAGGAAAAGTTGTGATTCATAATGAAGTGCTTGATTGTATTCGTGCACGGAGAAGTACACGTCAGTTTCAGGAACAGCAGATTGAAGCGGAACATCTGGAAGCCATACTTGAAGCCGCCATATGGGCACCCAGTGGAGGCAATAATAAAAGCTGGCTGTTTACCGCAATCCAGAACAAAGATATTCTTTCAAAAATCAATGAACTGGTGCGGGAGGGGTTCCAGCATTGGACTCCTGATGACGACTATCCCGGCAAGCTCGGGGCCAAAGCTAGCGCACAAAGGAAAGACTATCATTTTTTCTACCATGCACCTACACTCATCATTGCTTCTAATCGGCCCAATTATGAAAATGCCATGGCAGACTGTTCGCTTGCGCTTGAAAACCTCTTTTTAGCGGCACATTCACTGGGTTTGGGTAGCTGCTACGTGAATCAGCTGCACTGGTTGCGCAATGATCCCGAATTACGCAATTACCTTCTTGAATTAGGAATCCCCAAGGAACACACCATCTGCTCTACAGCTGCGGTAGGATATAGTGGTAAGGAATCAAACATTCCGTTACGCAAGGATGGCACCATTTGTATCATAAAATAAGTGCGATAGGATGCCTACAACAGCATCAAAAAAGCGACCTCATGAGGTCGCTTTTTTGATGCTGTTAAATATTAGCAACACTAGCATTAATAATTTTTGACGCCTGCCTTTGCTTATCATATGGAGCTTCTTCTTTTTATTCTTAGCTATCCATCTCTCTCTGATACTCCATCATAAAATCAACCGGGCTAATCTTCAGAGCACTTGTAAGAGCAAGGATAGTCAAAAAGCTTGCAGACTTTACACCATTCTCTAGCTCACTTATGTATGAGCGATCAACTCCACTATATACGGAAAGCTGATCCTGTGTAAGATTCTTCTCTTTTCTGATTTTGTGAAGAGCTCTTCCGAAAGCAATTAATTCTAAACTTTTATTCTTGCGCAATTTTAAGGCTCCTCAGTTTAAGTAGTTACTCTAATAATAGGGGCAAGAACTATTTTATTTCCGTAGGCTATTGCCTACAAATAATAACTTTGATAAAATATAGGCAATAGCCAACAATAAAGGCATGAGGAAAGTAAGGATGCGATAGATGGGATGACGCACTTTAATTGAATAGTAACTAGAATGTGGGAGGTAGTGGAGTTGACGGAGGCGAACAACTTTTACGAAAAACTTGTCGTAGAGGAAGAAGAGCTTGTTATGAAGGTTCAACTTTGTGAGGGCTATCAGTGGACGATTCTCACATATTTATCCAACCAAGGGGAGATTGCGAAGGAAATCGGAGAGGAGATATTAACTATAGTCCATACGATTGAACAGGACTTGCGTACCGAGCTTTTGCATCTGAGGGTGGAGAAGGAATTGTTAGGAGGTATGATGAAAAGGCAGCAAGCATAGAAAGTTATCGAGGATAAAGGCAATATCGAACTAGGGAATCGGATTAACTCAAATCCTGACTTGTTTACCTTCTAGACGTCCTCCAGTGATAATGGAATATTTTCAGATGGTGGGGGTTCTACCCAACCTAAAGTAAAAGATGATTTAGGTAAATTGGTGACAGTTGGAGATCTCAGAAATTACACTTATTATGACAGTGAATGGATGAAATGTTCGACGAACCAACAAAAAAGGGCTGCACCCAATAAAGCGATGCAGCCTTCTGTACAGCAATCTCATTAACCAACCCACACCAAGCTCGATGACTGGCTACCTTTTGCGACGCACTTGTTTTCTCTTTCTTGGCTGAGATTACAGATTCCAGATGTGGTACAGGATGACGGCCACTTCGGCGCGGGTAAGCTCATCGCGCGGTGCAATGCGGCCATTCTTGCCAGCCACGATTCCGGTTTTCGCCAAAGCTGCAGCGCTATCCTTCGCATAATTGGAAATACTCGCTGCGTCAGGGTAATCGGCTAACGTTCCGCCGGCCTTGCCTTGTTTACCGGCGCCGGCCAGCACTTTTGCTGTCATCACCATCATATCTTGACGGGAGATCATGCTGTTTGGCTTGAAGGTATGGTCAGGAAAGCCACTGACGATTCCAAGTTCCTTCGCGATGACCAGCTCATCATAATAAGATGCGGTTCTAGGGACATCGCTGAACATTTCTTTATTCTTGCTCGTACCCCGCAATTCAAGCGTTTCTACCAGAAGCACGGTGAACTCCGCCCTTGTGATCGAAGCTGCAGGAGAGAAGTGGTTCTCGGCTGTTCCTTGGATGACATTGCGGGCGGCCATGGCCTCAATGGCTTGCTTTGCCCAAGGCACCTTTTGCAGGTCTCCGAAGGTCTTGAAGCCGTTGGCTACCGCATAGGTGCTGAAGTGAGTCGTTTGAAATACGACCGATCCAGTTGCCTCATCATATCGACCGTTTGGAATCGGTATTGCTTTGCCGCTGCTATCGATGTACCAAACGACAATAGCATTTGGATGGGTAAGCTCTTCCCCTGTCGGCGTGTAAGGAATAGAAACTGATACAGGCGCAGCAGGGTTGTTCCAGGCGATGACCTTATCGCTCGCGAGTAGGCTCAGATCGATAACCGGATGGTTGCCGATCCGTTCGCGAGTGGCTACATCCACGCTGTCCGCAGAGGCTTTAGTTATACGGATGGATACTTGCTCTGCGGATTCTGTTACGCCTGACAGCAGGTTGCTGGGAATTTGAAGGGTCCCATATTCCGTTTTCAGTAAGAGAATGAAGGACTCTTGCCCCTTCAAGCTTTGTGTCGGCAATTGCACTTCATACGACTCCGTGTTTGTTTGCTTCGGCACTTCGATTATCACTTGCTTCTTGTCGTCTGCCGCTGGAGCAGCTTGCTCCAGTGCCTTTTTCAAGGTGTCGCTGGAAATTGTGCTCTTCGTGTGTCCGTTGTCGTTCCTCACTTGCGGTTTGATCGTAACCACGCCGTCCTTGTTCTCCACGGTTCCTGTCTGCGGGATAGATCCGCCGCTGTTGTTGCTCGAACCGGTGGTTTTACCGGTGAGGGTAAGCTCGCCGTAAACGGAGGTGTCCATGTATCCATTGCCGGTCGTATCATTCCAGGCAGCAACACTTTGCCTTATGCCATCCTGAGCGTCATTGATCTGGACGTCGAAACCAAGCTTCATGCCATCAGCTGGCGTTACCTGTTTGAACGGTATCTTTACTTCAACCGTGTAGTTTGTCCCGGCAACCTTGGTTGCCGATACGAAACCGGCTGCGAGGCTTGGCGGATTGAATGAAGTTTCGTTGGCAAAGTTTACGCGGAATTGTCCATCGTCATCCTGATAGAACGATGTCTTCGCATTGTTTTCATCCAGGAAGATTTCGATGGAGTCTTGTTCCCATACGTTTGCGCTGCTTTTATCAAGCTGCGCGTCGCTTACCTGGATCAAAATATACAGGTTTTGATCATCCCAGAGCGCCTTGGCCACTCCGGTCGCTCCTTGCCAGGCCATTTGATATCGGTTGATCGCGATTTCAGGTGTCTGGCTCCAAACCACGTCAACAACTCCGTCTACTACCGGCGCAGCAAATTTAGCCGTTGACTGGTTGGCATTTGCTGATTCCGGCTCATGTTCTTCCCTGAATTTATCCGGATCGATTACGCCGTAGTAGGCCGGCTTGGCCTGCAGGTTCTTATCAAACAACAATGGATTCGCAGAGGCTCTCCAGCTCGTATTGTCATCCAGCCCCCAGAAGGTAACGCGTTTGATATTTGCAGCGTGGGCTTTGAAGATATCGAATAATTCCGCGTATAGATAACCCTGGGCATTGGCAAGATTCTCGGAAAGCTGGTAGTCGCTTCCGGCTTGAATGTCCAGCTCAGTTATGCTGATTTCCACCCCCAAGGAAATGAACTTCTCCAGGGACAGCTGCACATTGTTTGGGTTTGTGTTTACATTGTAGTGTGCCTGCATGCCCACACCGTCGATGAGGAGCTTGTCAGGGTGGGTCAGGGCATACCTGTCATTGATTTCTTTGACCATGTTGTAAATAGCCTGTGCTTTATTCTGGTTGTCTTCGTTGTAATCGTTGTAATACAGCTTGATATCCCAATCGGGATGCGCGTCCAACACCTCTCTTGCCGCCAGGAACGCCTGCTCTAGATAGTCTGGCCCGATGGCAGCGTACCAAGGGGATTGACGTAGCGATGCTTTCCAATCGGTCGGATTCGGTGGGTTGTCGTTCATTGCTTCGTTGACGACATCCCAAGAAATCACCTTGTCGCCGAAATGCTCCATGACCGTTTGAATATGGGTCCTTAAATTGGTAAGAGCTTCATCCCGATTCAAGGGGATCGTGTTGTTCTGCGAATCGGTTGTCGTATTCATCCACACGGGCGACTGTTGATGCCATACCAGTACGTGACCGTGCATCTGCAATCCCTCTGCCAGAACTTTATCGACAAGAGCATCCGCCACAGCAAAGGTAAATTGCCCTTTCTGACTCTGCAACGCATCCGGCTTCATGGCGTTGCCTGCAGTGGCGACATTGTAATGCATGTTGAGCAGCTCAAGGCGAACACCTTCCAGATCCTCTGCCGATAGTGCGTTTCCAATCAGAAAATCGTTTTGATATTTTGTTTTCAGCGGGATTAAATCCTTCTGTATGCCGACAGGGGCAGAGCTCGTTCGTTCAAAGCTGATGTCGTCGATATAGAAGGATGCTGTACTGTTGCTGGAGCTTTCTACATATATCGTTAGGAATTCACTGCTAACATTGTTATACCGGTAGGTCCCCTCAAGCAGAACCCAGCCGTCGCTTATGCTGATTGTTTTTGCTGAAAGGCTGACATAATTGGCGTCGTTTCCTTGGCCCACCTGCGTGGATAGCTGGAGCTGCGAGCTCGCAGGCTCAATCAGCTTGACCCAAGCTGAGACCTTGTATTCGAAGCCTTTATCCACATATGGCTCCACACGCAATGTTGGCCCATGCCAGGTATCGTTTCGGCCCTCTACTTTTAAAGCATTAGAACCATCGGCGGTATGATTGGCTTCAGCGGTAACAGTCAGCGTTTCCGTGCCTGCCCTGCCCACAACACCACCTGCCGTTTGGTCCTCAAAGGTAATGGGGGTGAAAGCCAAAGCAGGAGGCCGGGGATTCTCCTCTTCACCGCCGCCCGCCACCTTTTCGGTGATCATGACATCGCCAATGTAGAAAGGAACAGCAGCCCCTTCAGGGTTTGACTGAACACGCAGGGTTGTATCTATGCTCGTATCCACAGTAAATTCTTTGGTCAAGGTAACTGCTTTGCCAGCTTCATAATTTGCGTTGGCCAAAAGGGCATAGCTGCTTATGGTTTGAAGATAAGCCTGTGCGCTGGTGGGCACACTCACATCGACGTCCACATAAACGGATGCGGTCACCGTATAGGTTTTGCCGTTTTCCAGGCCGATATCGCTGAATTTGAAATCAGCCGCGTCCCAGTTGTCCGTTCGATTGCTTACATATAAAGCGGCACCGTCCGCGTTTCCGTCAAAAATTTTATCAGTGACAGGCGTCAGGGCAGCGCCGCCTGATTGAACGGCAACACCTTTGCCGCCCGCAAAGGTTTCGTGATAAACCGTCTGCGTCTCCGCCGCTGGAGCCGACTCGCCAATCCGATTGGCGGTTTCATTTAAGGTTGTGCCCGTTTGGGCGTAATAACGGCCCATAGCAAGATCTCCTTGATGGGGATAGCCCACTTTTAATGCGTGTTTCATCCCGTTCTCTGTAGCTGCTGCTGGCTGAGTGATGCTGTTCCATGTATTGTCTGCATGGTTAATGTCTGTCCATTCATTCGTCGGAGCAGAGTCAATCCGATGGTACAGCATGACGGGAATTTCCGGCGACGCAGCTTCCATCACCGGAGCAAGCCAGCCTGACGGAATAAGCAAAGCCGCTGCAAGTAAGAGCGAGATGACTTGTTTTCTACTCATGTGTGGCATTCCCCCTAAAATAATTTGAGAAGGTCTGTTAGCGCTTACATTTATTTCGGAGATTCTCCCTTCTGCTTAATT
>JAIMBU010000099.1 GCA_023511325.1 Gorillibacterium sp. | reverse complement strand
ATAATATGAAGACTACCTATTATGTAGGTGTCAGGCTGTTAAGTAAGCTCTGTTTGATTGGGTTAATCTCACATATATAAAAGATCGCATTTCCTAAGCCTATTTGGGCAAGTGAAGTGCGGTCTTTTTCATATTCCTTTGGATGAAAATAGAAATTTCACTTGCCATACTATTGCTATTTTTTTGCGACCGTAGCCGTGATATAATAACAGTTAGTAAGTTATTAGTTTAAGATTAGCAAGTTAGCATAAAATACAAACAATCTGCGAACCTAGAACGAAGCGAAACGTAAGCTTAAACAGAACGCTATAAGGTACAGCTTTACGCTTTTCAAAAAATGCACGATTAAGGTGGTTGGAATGGCTAAGAAGATAACGATGCAGCAGATTGCTGCTCATCTGGGCGTCTCCAAATATGTCGTATCTAAAGCACTATCCGGCAAAGCTGGTGTTAGTGCGGTCACCCGGGAGCGCGTATTACAGACTGCGGCACAGTTAGGCTACTACGTAAGTAAGAGCGTGAATATCAAGGAGGATCCCTTTTACTCTATTGCTGAGAAAAAGGCATCCACGATCAAGCGAACGGTAGTCGTGCTTATGCCGAATATCCGTTTTCAAACTAAGAAGAATTTGTACTGGGGACGGATTCTGGAGGGTATCTCATCGGAGATCGAAGCGAAAAACCTCAGTATGGTTATTATCACAGAGCGTAACGAACAGGTATTAAATCTGTTTCATAAGGAGGAGCTGCTCGGAGCCATTGTAGTTGGGAAGGCCGCCTCAGGACCCCTACTCGATATTCACCGGGCTGAGATACCGCTTGTCTTGATCGATCATGATGATCCTCTTGTGCCAGCCGATTCGGTGTTCGTTAATAACTATGACTGCACCGCCAGGCTGACATCTCATTTAATCGGTCTTGGTCATCGTGCTATGCGTTTTATTGGTCCTATTAACTACTCACGCAGCTTCTTAGAGCGCTGGATCGGTTTTCGCATGACCCTAGAGGAGCATAGATTAGAACCTGTAAGGGAAGAGAATATCCCCTATCAGACCGATCGCGCTGAGAACGCTGAGGCGATTGCCAAGTGGCTGCATGAAATCATGGCTACAGATGACCGACCAACCGCTTTGATGTGTGCTAACGACGATCTCGCTTTAGCGACGCTTATGGCACTGAAAGGGCTGGGCATTCGTGTGCCAGAGGAAATGACGGTTACGGGCTTTGATAACATTGAAGATGCTTACCACTCAGAGCCAGGATTAAGCACCATTAATGTTCCGAAGGAAGCACTGGGTAAGCGAGCTGTGGAGACACTTCTTCTACGTCTGGATAATCCTAATGCACCATACGGTAAATACTTGATGGTAGGCGAGATGATTTTGCGGGAATCCGTAGGGACAATTAACTAAAGGAGGACAAATAAGTGAACATCAGACAGGAAATCATCAATGGTATGACATGGGGATTTAATGGACGACGTGGGATGTGGGCAAGTGAAGCCGCCGCAGAATCTATGACCAAAATGGCTGACCTCGGCATCAATTGGGTAACATTGGCCTTTGGTGTGCAACAGGCCCACCCTCAGGCTACAATCATCCCTTTCCGCGAAGCTCCGACTGTGGAGGATGATGAGGTTCGCGCTGCTATTCACCAGGCGCAGGCACTTGGCTTGAAGGTATGTCTCAAGCCCGTAGTGAACTGTGCTAATGGAACCTGGCGAGCGCACATTAACTTTTTTGATCAAGAGGTGCCTGGTGAGCCTTCATGGGCACAGTGGTTTGCTTCTTATCGGGAATTCATGCTTCATTATGCTGTCATTGCTCGCGAAGAGGGTTGTGAGCTATTATGTATCGGCTGTGAAATGGTGCAGACCGATAAACGCGAGCTTGAATGGCGAGAGCTCATCCGTCAAGTGCGAGAAGTTTATCCGGGTCCAATCACTTATAACTGCGACAAGTATCAGGAGGATCGTGTGAAGTGGTGGGATGCTGTTGATATCATTTCCTCAAGTGGGTACTATCCGATTGGCCAATGGGAAGAGCAACTAGATCGGATTGAGCAAGTCGTTAGGAAATTTGATAAGCCGTTCTTCTTCATGGAGACAGGCTGTCCCAGTCGAGATGGATCAGGGGCGATGCCTAATGATTGGACACTTGTGGGTGGACCAAATGAAACGGAACAGGATCTTTTCTATCAATCCATGTTCACAGCATGCATAAAGCGTGACTGGGTGCAGGGCTATATGCTGTGGGATTGGCCAACTAATTTGTACCCGCTTGAAGCGGCAAGCTCAGACAATGGCTACCTCATCTATGGAAAAAAAGCAGAGAAACGCGTGAAAGACTACTATACTACGGTTAAACCGGGTCTGGGGAGGAATACAAAGTGAGTATGAATGAACAGGCTTTACAATTGAAAGCGAAGATGGCAGCAGAGTTCCGCAGTATTTTGTCCTTTTGGCAGCAGCATACGCCCGATCCTGTAAATGGAGGCTTTTACGGAGCGATTACCGATAGCATGGAAGTACGTAAGGAAGCGGACCGTGGCTTGGTGCTGAACGCACGGATTCTGTGGACATTCTCCACGGCGTATCGCGCTCTGGGAGATGCAGGCTACCGGGAGATGGCAGATCGGGCCTATGCTTACCTACTGGCGCATTTTTGGGACCGTGCGCATGGTGGCTGGTACTGGATGTTAGATTATCAAGGCAATAGCGTTCAAGATAAGAAACAGGTGTACGGGCAGGCTTTTGCCATCTATGCCTTGACCGAATACCATCGCGCGACCGGCGTAGAAGAAGCCAAACAGATGGCAATCAAGACATTTGACCTTCTAGAGAAATACGCCTATGACCCGGCTAACAAAGGCTACTTCGAAGCCTTCGCAGGTGACTGGAGTCCGACCGAAGAGTTGAGCTTAAGCGACAAGGATCTGAATGAGAAAAAATCGATGAATACGCACCTTCACGTGATGGAGGGTTACACGAATCTGTTGCGGGTATGGGATAGCGCAGAGCTTCGTAAGAAACAGGGCGAGTTGATTGACGTAACCATCGACTATATCATTGATCCAGGGACTGCCCACTTCTTATTGTTCTTCGATGAGCTGTGGACCTCTAAGTCCGAGCATATTTCCTATGGTCATGACATTGAGGGTAGTTGGCTGTTGCTTGAAGCTGCTGAGGTGCTGGGCGATGAAGTGCGCGTCAAGCGTGCGGAGGAAATTGCCATTCGGATGGCGAAAGCAACCCTTGAGCAAGGCGTTGACAGCGATGGCGGCTTGATAAACGAAGGAGACGCGCAGGGATATACCGATACGGATAAGGATTGGTGGCCACAAGCAGAGGCGGTTGTCGGTTTTCTCAATGCTTACCAGATGACAGGTGAGGATGCTTATTTCAATGCGGCGATCCGTAGCTGGGACTTTATCGACCGATTTATCGTTGATAAGGAGAATGGCGAGTGGTTCGGCAAAGTATCGCGGGATGGCATTCCGTATCGCCGGGAGATGAAGGTTGATCCGTGGAAATGTCCTTATCATAATGGACGTGCTTGTCTGGAAGTTATGGAGCGTGTCGATAAGATCGTCAGTGGCTCCGCTCATTAAGCATTAGGCAGCCCAAAAGTCCCCCAGGACCACGTAAAAGTGGAGCTGGAGGACTTTTTTTGAAGATTTAACATTCAAGGTGGGGCTAGCCAAAGCCAAACCTTATATTTTAAGCATAGTTTCCATACGTGCAGCATCCAAACGATTACCTACGAAGAAATCACCATAATCACTATAACGGGCGTCGACCTCATCGAAACGCAGCTCCGAGACAAGCTTCTTGAATTGAAGGGGATCGTCAGCGAATAAAGTGACACCCCATTCCCAATCATCAAGCCCAATGGAGCCCGTGATGATCTGGATCACCTGCTCAGTATAAGCGCCACCGATTATTTCGCGCCTGCGCATCATGCTTGCGCGGTTGTCCATGCTCAGCATGTACCAATTATCCCCGCCTTGTCGACGTTTGTTCATCGGATAAAAGCAGATATGCTTCGCTGCTGGCAGAATCGGCTTGAGCCGAGCAAGTGTATCGGGGTCCTCCAGCGGATGAACATCGGGCTTGGTCATATTGCTATTCACTTCTACTACCGAAACATAAGAATAGGCAGGGAGGGTATGTTCGGCAAAGGTTGTCTTATTAAAGGCAATCTTCAGCTCTTCTAATTCTTCGAGGGTTTCCCGCAAGTGCATAAAAACAAGGTCAGCCTTTTGACCAATCACACTGTAGACCACAGAGCTCCCTAGGTTGCTATCCTCCGTTAGCTTCCAATCGTGAAAAAAGGTGGCGAGCTCCTCTGACGCCTGTGCCCGTTCATCAGGGGATACGTATTTCCAGGAAGACCAGTTTATGGTGCGAAAATCGTGTAAGGAATACCAACCTTCGAAGGTTTGAATCACTTCATTCATGGGGTACACTCCTCAATATGTAATACGAATTCTATCGTTTATTCTATCGTAATGGAGGGAATAAGAGCAAACGAGTTGACGGAATCCAAGATGAGTTATTCCTTAGTCATATTGGTTTGAGGAAGATCTATCGTCATTAGAGTGGGCTTTAATCGAAGTCAGGCTGGGTATTGCTCAGCTATTTTTTTCGAAATGGACTCCCGTGGCTGTCGAATTGTGTGGTAAAATAAATAGACGGGTACTTCCCGAAGATCGGGGTAATGCTGAAATGCGTATGACCAACATGCTTCATTTTACGGAGAATCACCGTTTTTGCGTCTATCGAGATTTTGCTTTAAGTAGCCTTGATTATAAAATGTTGATCAAAATCTACCAGCCGATGGTTGGCGCTCTTGCTGTTGCTGTTTTCTCGACATTACACCAGCAGTTTGCCGGTGATAGGGTCGGTTTCTCTTCGCTTGAGCAGCAACGCACCCTTTTCTTGTCTCTGGATTTAGAGCCTGGAGAGCGTGGCAGGAAAATTTTTATTGATCAAACCTCTAAGCTTGAAGCGGTAGGTCTTCTCCAAACCACTCGACGTTTTCTTCCAGATTCAGAGGATTACGTTTACGAATATCAATTATATCAGCCATTAGCGCCCGCTGAGTTTTTTCGCAATCAGCATCTGACTTACCTCCTGCGTGACAAGGTAGGCAAGTTCTCGTTGCTCTTCTTGAGGGACGAGCTGGTGTCTGCAGCACCTGAGGGTTTTACCGAGGCGAACGGAGAAAACCTCTCTGTTCCTTTCTATGAGCTGTTCCGCTTGAATACGCAGGTGTTCGATTATGAGCTGGAGCAAGGCTTTGGCGAGACGGCAGTAGCTAGGGATTCGCGAATTAAGCTTGATATAATCTCCAAAGGATTAACCTATGAGGATATCATCATGCGTTTTCCACGCCAATCTCGAAATCGTGAATACGTTGAGGCACTCAAATATCGTCAGGATCAGATGATTGAGATCAATATGATTGCCCAGAAGTACGAGCTGACGCTACAGGAAACGTGTCGTCTGCTGGATGAAGACTCCGTCTTCGAGGAGGACGGTGCGCTCAACCGAGAGGCCCTGAAGCACAAAGCCAATCTTTATTTCCGCCAAGGCAAAAAGCGGGAGGATCAGGTGGAGCGGCAGACAAACAAAGTCATTCCGTTACACCCGATCGATGAAGAGAATGTTGAGGAAAAGTCGGTCGAAATGCAATTTTATCTGGAGGTACCGGCTATTTTTCAAGGTCAATGCGATCAGCACCAATACAATATGATTATGCGTAATGATCCCTATACCAAGGTATTGAAGAAGTTTTTCTCCCAAGGAAGCGTGCCAGATGGTATTCTCGATGTATTTGAGAAGATTGATCTGAATTATAAGCTGCCCGAAGAGGTGATCAACGTTCTTATCCATTATATCCATGTGGATCGACGTTCTTGGGCTAAATCATCGATTGAGACGGTAGCGGCGGATATGCTGGGTAAGCAAGTGGCCACCTACGAGCAGGCTGTTGACTACGTGAATGAGAAAGCTCGGCTGAAGGCGCGGGGCAAAGAACCAGCCAAAGCAGCAGGTGGGCGAACAGGCACAGGTGCAAGCGCAGGACGACGTGGCAGGCAGAAGCCACCGCTACCGACGGTTACGAATGCACCGGGTAAAGCAGTCACACCCGAGGAGTTCAACGAAATGTGGAAACGAGCGGAGCGAATGGATGGTAACCCGTGAACAATAGAATCGAAGCTGTGATTTGATCAGCATAGATCAACCTAATGTGATGATGAGGGAAGGTGACGAGAATGGAATCCTTATCCGAACTGCTAAAGAACATGGTTAAACCAGAATATCTACAGAGGGCAGCAGAGAAGAGTCAGGAGATGCTTGCCGATCCGCTGATGACCAAGTGGCGGGCCAAGTACCCCTTCGTCACAGATGAGGATCTGAAGCCTCATATGAATCGGGTATACCAATTCTTGAAAGAATATCGGACCTGCATTCAGAGCTGTCCGGGTCTTGCTGCCTGTCCGAATGATCTGACCGGTCATTACACAACACTGACGGCAGAGCAGGTAGGAGAGACCGTGCAGGTGTATGATCAGCGCACGCCCTGTAATAAATTTAAAGCCCAACAGGCACATACCGCACTACATAGCCGTATTCGTAGCTTCTATGTAGATGATAGAGCACTAAATGAGGGGTATTCCGCCAAAGAAATTCTTAAGAATGATCTGGATCGGGCACCCTATGCCGACATGGTGATACAATATATTGAGCAGACCAAGAATCAAGGACTACAAAGCTCCGGTCTTTACTTAACGGGTGGTCATGGAGTAGGAAAAACATTCCTTATGTGCTATCTGCTTTATGAGTTAGCCAAGTCGGGGTATAGCGGTGCTATCGTCTATATGCCTGATTTCGCTTAGGATTTGAAGTCGATGTTTGAGGATCCGCAGAAGCTTAAAGATACGGTAGATTTACTGAAGGAAACCGACCTATTAGTCTTTGATGATATTGGCGCGGAGAACATGAATCCTTGGTTACGGGATCATGTGCTTGGCTCGATTCTCAATTATCGGATGAACCGCAAGCCAACGTTTTTCACATCTAATCATGATTTGGTTAATCTGGAGAAGCATTTCAGCTTTACGAACCGTGACGGAGAAGACGAGTTTCGCGGACGTCGGATCATGGAGCGTATTCGACCCTTTGTCCGTGTTGTTCCACTGAATGGCACCAACAAACGAGGGGTGGAAGCCCCTGGAGGTAAGGATTAATTTCGGCTGAAAGGGATCATCATCCACTGTGATGTCATTATGCGTTCAAAGGGGTTTGTGGTATACTTTACTTATTGACCCTGAATAGGTAAGATGTTTCTAAACCATTTCTTTTGAAAAGAATAGGAGGAATAATCATGGCAATTGTTCACGTTTCTGATCAAACCTTTGGTGCCGAAGTTGAAGAAAAAGGCACTGTATTGGTTGACTTCTGGGCACCCTGGTGTGGCCCTTGTAAAATGATTGCTCCTGTCCTTGAGGAGCTTGCCCAAGAGTTTGGCGATAGTGTGAAGATCGCGAAGGTAAATGTGGATGACAATCCGGAATCAGCATCGCGCTTTGGCGTCATGAGCATTCCTACTTTAATCGTATTCAAGGATGGACAGCCGGTTGATAAAGTAGTGGGCTTCCAATCCAAGGATGCACTGAAGAACGTCGTAGCCCGTCATCAATAATAGCTATAGCTAAGTTTTAATT
>JAIMBU010000098.1 GCA_023511325.1 Gorillibacterium sp. | reverse complement strand
GTCTAATTACTCAGTGATTTATATTTGTAACTATTGTGGCAACTATTGTTTTTATCGAAGCTAGCTGTCTATTTCCGGAATCTCAACGATGAGTTCATTCACATTCACTGGCGGAGAAGACTTCTTATCTTCCCCTATCTGATCCTCCGGTGCCCAATCCACGGTTTCGTCGAGAAGCGCCCATAGCTCGTCTACACCAAGCCCCGTTTCAGAAGAAAAGAGAATGACCTTATCATCTTTTAGCATGCCGAGGGTTTCGCGGACGATCTTCAAATGCTTCGGCCACTGGCTCCTAGGTATTTTATCTGCTTTGGTCGCAATGATGATAATGTTCAGGTCAAAATGCTTCATCCAATTGTACATCGTTTGGTCATCCTTACTTGGAGGATGCCGTACATCGACAATTAATATAACCAGTCGTAATGGATCTCGACCCGTTAGATATCGCTCAATAAACTTACCCCAGACGGCGCGTTGGGTTTTTGACACCTTGGCATAGCCATAGCCTGGTACATCTACAAAGTAAAAGAAATTATTAATCAGATAGTAATTGAGCGTCTGTGTTTTTCCGGGCTGTGAGCTTGTCCGCGCCAAATTCTTCCGGTTAAGCAGCCGGTTGATTAGCGATGATTTACCTACATTGGAACGCCCCGCCAAAGCAATCTCTGGCAGGGCGTCCTCAGGATACTGACCCGGTCCAACCGCGCTGATAATAAATTCAGCTTGATTGACCTTCATGTATTTCCCTCTTTCGTTACCCCATATGCAGCGGATGAACCAGCGCGTGATCAAGCACTTGGTCCATATGACTGACTGGTATAAATTGTATAGCTTCGCGAACACTTTCCGGAATCTCTTCTAAATCCTTTTCATTGTTCTTCGGGATAAGGATGGTACGAATACCTGCTCGGTGGGCAGCTAGCGATTTCTCCTTCAGTCCACCGATGGGTAGAACACGACCACGCAAGGTGATTTCTCCCGTCATGGCAAGCTCATGGGATACAGGAATCTTCGTCAGCGCCGAAATAATAGCTGTCGCCATCGTTATACCGGCAGAAGGACCATCTTTCGGAATGGCTCCTTCTGGAACGTGAACATGAACATCCGTTTTCTCGTGGAAGTCAGCGGGCAATCCTAGCTCCTTGACGCGCGAGCGAGTATAGCTGAAGGCAGCCTGAGCCGACTCCTTCATGACATCCCCAAGCTTGCCCGTCAGTGTCAGCTTGCCACTACCCGGCATGACACTCACCTCAATGACCATCGTGTCACCGCCTACCTCTGTCCAGGCAAGTCCGGTTACAGCTCCGATCTGATCTTCCTCTTCCGCCATTCCATGATGGAATTTAGCAGCTCCAAGGTAGCTTTTCAGATCCGATTCCGTAATTGTAACATGTTTAACGTCTCCGGAAACAATTACTTTAACAACTTTGCGGCAAAGACTCGCCATCACCTGCTCCAAATTCCTCACCCCGGACTCACGGGTGTATTCACGGATCACACCAAGTACCGCTGCTTCATCCAACACCAATTGATCTTCCGTAAGACCATGCTCCCTTTTTTGTTTAGGGATTAGGTAGTTACGAGCAATCTGCAGCTTCTCTAATTCTGTATAACCGGGAATATAGAGCATCTCCATGCGGTCGAGAAGTGGACGCGGAATATTGTGTGCAGCATTGGCAGTCGTGATGAACATAACGTTAGATAAATCAAAGGGAATTTCGATATAATGATCGCTAAAGGTATTGTTCTGTTCAGGGTCTAGTACTTCGAGCAATGCAGCAGAGGGATCTCCTCGAAAGTCCATCGCCATTTTGTCGATTTCATCAAGAAGGAATACGGGATTAGCTGTTCCAGCATTCTTCATGCCTTGGATAATCCGTCCCGGCATAGCACCGACATAGGTTCTCCGATGACCACGAATTTCCGCTTCATCCCGTACGCCACCAAGCGAAACACGAACAAACTCACGGTTAAGCGCACGCGCAATGGAGCGGGCAATGGAAGTCTTGCCGACCCCCGGAGGACCAACAAGACATAGAATGGGTCCTTTAAGCTTCTTAACCAGCTTCTGTACGGCCAAATATTCCAATACACGTTCCTTGGGTTTTTCCAGACCATAGTGATCCTCGTTAAGGATCTGTTCGGCTTTGATTAGGTCAAGATGATCCAGATTCTCATCTGTTTGTACCAACCAAGGAAGTGCTAACAGCCAGTCAATATAGCTGCGAATCACTCCACCTTCTGCGGAAGCGGCTGGCATCTTCTCTAGACGATCAATCTCCTTCTCGATCTTCTCCTGGACTTTCTCAGGTAGCTTGGCATCCATCAACTGGCCGCGTAACTCCTCAGCCTCGCCAACCCGCCCTTCCTTATCACCAAGTTCCTTCTGAATCGCCTTCATCTGCTCACGCAGGTAGTATTCCTTCTGGGTTTTCTCCATTTGTTTCTTCACGCGCATGCTGATCTTACGTTCAAGCTCCAGCACTTCACGCTCATTACCCAGAATATCCAGCAGCTTTTCTAGACGTGCCTGAGCATCCACTGTTTCAAGAATTTCCTGTTTGTCTTTGATCTTAAGTGACAGATGGCTTGTTATTACATCAGCAAGTCGTCCAGGTTCATCAATATCAGACACCGCGGCGAGTGTCTCAGGAGTGATTTTCTTCGAAAGATTGATATAATGCTCAAATTGATTGAGCGCAGAGCGCATGAGCGCTTCCACTTCCGCATTGACCACTGTTGTTTCGGGTAGTTCTTTAAGCAGCACTTCATAAAACTCTTGCGTTTCTAAATACTCGATAATTTCCGCTCGAACGATCCCCTCGACTAGAACCCGAATGGTTCCATTGGGAAGCTTAAGCATTTGTCTGACTTTAGCGATGGTGCCGATGCGGTAGATATCTTCCTGTGCTGGATCCTCTATGTTGGTCTCCGATTGGGAAGACAACAAGATCATGCTGTCTTCGACCATAGCTTGTTCTAACGCCTTAACCGATTTCTCGCGACCTACGTCCAAATGCAGGACCATGCTTGGGTATACCAGCAACCCTCGCAAAGGCAGCAAAGGCATGCGTTTCGCCTTTATTTGATTCTGCCCCATGCTACACCTCCAGTGGTCTTTGGCTTTCATTGTAAAATAAGTTTAACAAATGTTCCAAGAAAACACCAATTTCAGTAGATTTGGCACTGCGGCTCGCTTACCACTTAAGCGGAAGGTCCCTCTACGCTCCGATTGAGAAATCGGTTGTCCACTTGGAGAAACGGCATAGCTGCCGGGGCAATTCCATCGGGTAATGCAGTGAATTCCTGTTCTGGTGTATAGGCAAAAGCAAGACCAAGCGCATGTTCCATGACCTCTTCAATAGAGTCTACAGGAATGACCTCGATCCCGACCAACTCCCGAAAGCTTTCCTGCCAGTTCTCTTGGGGAATGATCACCCTTGTCACTCCTGCTTGGAAGGCCGCCTCTACCTTAGGCACAACTCCACCAATCGGTTTAACCTTACCGTGGATGCTAACTTCTCCTGTCATCGCCAATTTATTGTCTACCGGAATTCCCCGGATCGCTGAAACAATGGCTGTTGCCATGGAGATTCCTGCCGAAGGTCCATCAATAGGCGTACCTCCAGGAAAATTGATATGAAGATCGTAAGCCTGCGTTTTGATCCCAAGCCTGCGCAATACGGTAATCACATTATCAACGGAATTTCGCGCCATGCTCTTACGCCGCAACGTACGTGAACCTCCATTTCCCAGCTCCTCTTCATCAACAACTCCAGTAATGGTAAAGGTCCCCGTTCCATGAACAAGAGCAGACGTAGCCGTTACCTCAATTTCCAGGAGTGTACCGAGATTAGGACCATACACGGCGAGCCCGTTGACAAAGCCAATTCGTGGGGACAAAGGAACCTTACGTTCGGTACGAGGAGAGATTTGACTGCTATTCACCACCCACTCGACGTCTGCACTTGTCAGCTCTGACCTTTTTTCGGTGAGCGCAAGACCCACGGCCAACTGAATGATATTGACTGCTTCTCGTCCATTGGACGCATATCGTTTTACTACATCAACTGCTTCTGGATTATCAACAAAACCTATTTTGCGAACGGCATTCTCTGTGATGGTCCCAATCTCTTCAGGGAGAAGTGGTCGAAAAAAAATTTCCATACAGCGGGAGCGTATAGCAGGTGGTATTTCCTGTGGTGTCCGTGTCGTGGCACCAACCAAACGAAAATCAGCAGGCAGGCCGTTTTGAAAAATATCATGGATATGGCTAGGGATATTCATGTCTTCCGAGTTGTAGTAAGAGCTTTCCAGAAAAACCTTGCGATCCTCCAACACCTTGAGTAATTTATTCATCTGTGAGGGGTGCAGTTCCCCAATTTCGTCGATAAACAGAATCCCCCCATGGGCCTTGGAGACAGCTCCCGGTTTTGGCTGTGGTATGCCGGCAACTCCCATTGCGCCCGCCCCTTGATAAATAGGATCATGAACAGACCCAATCAATGGATCAGCAATTCCGCGCTCATCAAAGCGGGCGATGGTTGCATCCGTTTCAATAAATCGAGCATCCTGACGAAAGGGAGAATTCGGATTCTTCTTGGCCTCCTCCAGAATAACTCGCGCGGCAGCGGTCTTGCCGATTCCAGGTGGACCATAGATCAGAACATGCTGCGGATTTGGGCCGCAGAGTGCTGCTTTAAGCGCACGTAAGCCCTCTTTTTGACCAATAATCTCATCTATCGTTCCCGGCCGGGTTTTCTCCGAAAGCGGTTTTGACAGGGTAACTGAACGTAGCTTGCGCAGCTTTTCCATTTCTTTCTTTGATTCTTTCTCAACGGCTGAGCGATTGGTCTGCTGGCTACGGAGCAGGTTCCAGAAATACATCCCAATGACGACAGCAAAAAACACCTGAATAATCATCAGTGCTGCAGTGAGTCCCATACGTGCTCCCTCCTTCTATTATTAGTTAGTATTTCCCGCCCCTGCGCGCTATAACCCTACCTTCCATGAATTCTGATGCAGACAAGAATAAAGGCCCTCGGTATCACATGCATTTACCGATGAAATATCAAAAAAGACTAGGAGTCCATTTACATCTTTTCTGATATTAAAAAAAGATCGTTTCTCCACAGGGGAAAAACGATCTCTGGTTCTAGCTTATCTGCTTACTAGCTAATTGCAGCATCCACATTCTCGTGTCGACGACCAGGAAGCTTGCCGGTCCGGTGATATTCTTCAACCAGAATATCGATCTCTTTCTTTAATTCATTGACCAACTCAGCCTCAGGCACCTTACGAATCATTTCACCATGACGGAAAAGCAACCCTTCTCCTCTGGCTCCGGCGATCCCAATGTCTGCCTCACGAGCTTCTCCCGGGCCATTGACCGCACAGCCCAATACAGACACTTTAATCGGCACACGAATGGTTGATAAATATTCCTCAACCTCATTAGCAATGGCAAAAAGATCAATATCAAGACGACCACAGGTTGGACAAGAAATCAGCGTAGGCGCATCTGATACGAGACCAAACACCTTTAGTAGTTCCCGAACAACCTTCACTTCCTCAACTGGATCGGCACTAAGCGATACACGAACCGTTGAGCCAATTCCTAAGGAGATTAAAACTCCAAGACCTGCAGAACTTTTAATTGTACCGGAGAAAAGCGTGCCCGACTCGGTAATTCCCAAATGCAGCGGATAATGAAAGGCTTGCGCTGCTTTCGTATAGGCTTCAATTGCCATCGGTACGTCAGAAGCTTTAAGAGAGACGATGATATCGTAGAAGCCTAGCTCCTCAAGAATTCCAATATGATACATGGCGCTTTCCACCATAGCATCCGCTGTGGGATAGCCATACTTATCCAGTAGGTGTTTTTCCAGTGAACCTGCGTTAACTCCAATGCGAATCGGTATACCACGTTCTTTACAGGCTTTAACAACAGCCTCCACCTTCTCCCGTCGACCAATATTACCGGGATTAATGCGGATTTTATCTATGCCGTTCTCGATCGCTTTCAAAGCTAGACGATAATCGAAATGAATATCGGCAACCAGCGGAATATGAATCCGCTTCTTGATTTCCTTGATTGCCTCCGCCGCTTCCTCATTGTTAACCGTAACCCTGACAAGCTGACAGCCAGCTTCCTCCAAGCGGAGAATTTCGGCGACTGTTGCTTCAACATTAGCGGTTTTGGTCGTGCACATGCTTTGGATGATTATCGAGTTACTGCCACCAATGATCAGGTTTCCAACTTTTATCGGAGTGGTCTGTTCTCTAAGAAACATACGGAATTCTCTCCCTTAATTGCAAAATATCCTCCGCCTCAGTCCTTCCCGGTAAAGGGGAAACCGAAACGGAGGATCTCATCACAAGTGGTTTTTACGCACTTTCTTCTTTTTTCTTAGCTTCCTTGGTTGTCAGTAAAGGAGCAATTTTGTCCTGAATGACTTCCTTGGTGATCAGACATTTACTAACATCGGTACGGGACGGAATGTCAAACATTACATCCAGCATGATGCTTTCAATAATTGCTCGCAGACCACGGGCACCAGTACTCCGCTTGATCGCTTCTTTGGCAATGGCCTCTAGCGCATCTGGAGTGAACTCCAGACCGACGTTATCCATCTCAAGCAGCTTCTGATATTGTTTCACCAGTGCATTCTTAGGCTCCGTCAAGATCCTGACCAGTGCAGGCTCATCAAGCGGCTCCAAAGTAGAGATAATCGGAATACGACCGACAAACTCGGGAATAAGCCCAAACTTAAGTAGATCTTCAGGAAGGACGAGGGATAGATATTCGCCTGGCTTCAAGTCAGCTTTATGACCATCCGTACCAAAACCGATTACCTTCTTGCCGATCCGTCGTTTAATAATCGACTCCAAACCGTCGAAAGCTCCACCTACGATAAACAAAATGTTTGTTGTGTCAATCTGGATAAACTCTTGATGAGGATGCTTGCGTCCACCCTGAGGCGGAACCGATGCAACCGTCCCTTCAAGAATTTTGAGCAATGCTTGCTGCACGCCTTCACCAGATACATCACGGGTGATGGATGGATTCTCTGATTTGCGAGCAACCTTATCGACTTCGTCAATATAGATGATGCCACGCTCAGCCTTCTCCACATCGTAATCCGCCGATTGAATCAGCTTAAGCAAAATATTCTCCACGTCTTCCCCCACGTAGCCAGCCTCTGTTAAAGAAGTGGCATCCGCGATTGCAAACGGTACATTCAAGATTTTGGCAAGGGTTTGGGCAAGGAGTGTCTTACCACTACCCGTAGGTCCTAACAGCAAGATGTTGCTCTTGGCTAGCTCTACTTCATCCTTACTGTTCTGTGTATTAATCCGTTTGTAATGATTGTATACGGCAACAGCGAGCGATTTCTTAGCCGTGTCTTGACCAATAACATATTGATCGAGAATATTGCGAATATCCAATGGCTTGGGAACATCTTTCAAATCCAAATCTTCATCCTGACCAAGCTCTTCTTCGACAATTTCAGTACACAATTCAATACACTCGTCACAAATATATACACCCGGTCCAGCTACTAATTTACGAACCTGATCCTGCGATTTGCCGCAGAATGAACATTTAAGTTGACCTTTTTCTTCGTTAAATTTGAACATTCGATCACCCCTTGTTAAACTAAATCTTTTCGGGTGATGACCTCGTCAATCAACCCGTAGGCCTTGGCATCCTCTGCACTTAAGAAATTATCACGGTCTGTATCC
>JAIMBU010000097.1 GCA_023511325.1 Gorillibacterium sp. | reverse complement strand
AAATAACATATGGTATTGACTACCCGACTGATCTCTGATAATTTATTATAAAATAGAAATGTATTATTGAAATATGATAATTGGAAGGTGAAATAGATGGATAGGATCACGGCAGCCCGTGGTACAGAGCTACGTTGTAAGGGGTGGAGACAAGAAGCACTACTGAGAATGCTGGAAAATGTTTTGGAGAATTGCGAGAATCAGCAAGAGCTGATCGTTTATGCCGCTTTGGCCAAGGCAGCCCGTAATTGGGATTCTTATCATGCTATCGTTGCTACGCTCAAGTCACTGGAAGAGGACGAGACGCTTGTCATCCAGTCGGGCAAACCGATCGGAATCATGCATACCCATCGTTTCGCTCCCCTTGTCATCATGGCCAACTGCAATATCGTCGGCAAATGGGCCACGAGTGAAAATTTTTATAACTATCAGGAGCAGGGATTAATCATTTGGGGTGGTTTGACCGCTGCAGCCTGGCAATATATCGGATCACAAGGTGTGCTTCAAGGCACCTATGAAATCTTTCAATCGATCGCGCGCCTGCATTTCGGTGGAAGCCTTGCCGGGAGGTTTATTCTAACTGCTGGGCTTGGGGGAATGGGCGGATCACAGCCGTTAGCGGGAACAATGGCAAACGCGGCGATCCTCTGCGTCGAAGTGGATGAAGCGCGTATCGACAAACGAATCGCATCGGGATATCTGCAGAAGAAGACAGCTGATTTGGATCAGGCGCTTGCTTGGATTCTCCATGCTTCAGCGAGTAAAGAGAGTCTATCCGTCGGCCTGCTGGGCAATGCCGCTGATGTTTATCCCGAGCTGATTCGGCGTGGCATTGTACCAGATGTAGTGACGGATCAGACCTCGGCGCATGACCTGGTGTACGGCTATATCCCAGCGGGATATAGCTTGGAGCAGGTTATCGCCCTGCGCAAAAGCGACGTAAACAAGCTGCAAGCGGACGCTGGAGCGTCCATTGCCCGCGAGGTTTCCGCCATGCTGGAGTTTCAGCGCCGAGGCGCAATTGTCTTCGACAACGGCAATAACATTCGCACGCAAGCCGTGCAATACGGAGTTAAGAATGCTTTTGACATCGCTGTATTCACCGAGGCGTTCCTGCGGCCGCTGTTCGCCCGCGCGATCGGTCCGTTCCGCTGGGTCGCTTTGAGCGGTGAGGCAGAAGACATCCGCACGATTGATCAATACATTCTCGAGCATTTCCAAGATAATGAGGTTGCTGTGAACTGGATTCGTCTAGCCAATCAATATGTACCAGTCGAGGGCTTGCCCGCCCGCATCGGTTGGTTTGGTCATGGTGATCGGACAAAGCTGGCGCTCGCTGTTAACGCGATGGTGCGGGAAGGAAAGCTGAGTGGACCGATCGCCTTTTCCCGCGATCATTTGGACGCTGCGGCGATGACTCACCCGAATATTATGACCGAGAACATGAAGGATGGTAGCGACGCAATCTCGGATTGGCCGTTGCTTAACGCGATGCTCAATTGCTCCTCCATGGCGGATCTGGTCACCATTCACTCGGGGGGCGGGGGCTACAGCGGGTATATGACTAGCGCTGGCGTAACCTTAGTTGCCGATGGCTCAGCGGATAGTGATCTGCGCTTGAAGACGACGCTTGATAATGATACGGGACTTGGTGTTCTGCGTTATGCAGATGCCGGTTACGAGGAAGCTTTTGACGAGATTGAGCAAAAAGGTATTCGCCGCGTGAACGTGTAGCGCAGATAGAGTCGGTGGATGATAGATAGGGTAGAGGAAGAACGAAGAGAAGACAGTTGGGCTAGGTTTAACAAGTCTTTTCTTCTAGGTAAGCTGGCTTGGCGAATCATCAAAGGGGGAACAAATAATGAGAGAACTTACAATGGCCGATGTGAAAGCTGCTGTACGCGGCGGGGCTGTTTTTGCTTGTGGCGGTGGCGGATGGGTGGACCACGGTCTGGAAATTGGTGGAGCGGCTGTCGGAATTGGCCGACCGAAGCTGGCGAGTGTTGATGAGCTACCCGATGACGCGATCATTATAACGGCAACAGCAATCGGGGCTCCTGCGGGTGATACGTGGGAAATGTGGGGCATCGATTATATTAAGGCTGTCCAACTGCTAATGGAGAACTACGATGGGAAAATATACGGCATCATGACTCCGCAAAATGGCATGTCCAGCACGATCAACGGCTGGCTTCCCGCGGCGGCGCTCGGTTTAGTTGTCGTGGATGCAACGGGAGATATCCGGGCCCATCCCACTGGAAAAATGGGGTCAATGGGTCTCGCCTCGCTGACCGATTATCAGACGATCCAGGTTGTTGTTGGTGGTCGAAGGGACAATGGCTCCTACCTGGAGCTAGTTGTCAAAGGCACGCCAGCGAAGACCTCTAATATCTTGCGCACAGCATCTGATATGTCTGGTGGTTTCATTGCTTCTGCTCGCCATCCGATTCCAGCTTCATATGTGAAGAAGCATGCGGCTATTAAGGGAATATCCATTGCACTAGATCTCGGCTATGCCATGATCGAAGCGGAGGCAATCGGACCAGAGGCGATCATGGAAACGGTGTGCCAGAAGACAAATGGACGAATACTGGGCAGAGGACGCGTAGTGAAGAAGGATGTCCACTATTCTGGGGCATTCGATATCGGCACGATTACGCTTGAGGATGAGACGTCAGGCAAAACGCTGACGATGCATGTTATGAATGAGTATATGGCGGTTGACAACGCCAAAGGGAAACGGCTTACCACCTACCCCGACGTGATTACCACCTTTGAGCTAGCAACGGGATTGCCCATTAGCGTAGGTTTTGTTAAGGAGGGCATGGAGCTCGCTTTATTCGCAATTGATAAGGAGTACCTGCCGCTCAGCTCAAGTGTTAAAGACCCAACCGTTTACCCAGAAGTAGAGCAGGCACTTGGCATTCCTCTGGCAAAATACGCACTGAAGGGCTTCAAGGAAAAACGTAGCAAATAAGAGGGTGTTCAGATGAACAAACAGGATGGCAACCAGATAAACGAGCATGACAGCAATCAGACGAACGAGAGTAACGACAACCAGACGGATGAGGATGATGGCGACCAGGAATGGGGCATAAGGGCTTCGTCAGGACCAGCGCTTGAATTGGATGGCTATTCGCTGTCGATTGCAACCCTGGAGCAGATCGCTTTGGATGGGCGGCGAGTGAGCATTGCACCAGTTGCCGTGCAGCGAGTGGAGGAAGCGCATCGGGTGCTTCAGGTGTTGGCTGCTCAGGATGTTCCGATTTATGGCTTAAATCGTGGAGTTGGCGTCAACAAGGATATGGAAATCCAAGCTGATTTCTTCGAGCGTTATAATCAGAATTTAATTTATTCTCATTGTGCTGGTATTGGACCGACAGCTTCCGTGGTAAAGGTGAGGGCGGTCATGGCCGTCAGGCTGAATACCCTGTTACTCGGCTGTACTGGTGTGCAACCCGCGGTAGTCTATATGTATCGAGATATGCTCAATGCGGGTATCCATCCTTATTTGCCGCTGCGGGGATCGGTTGGAGCCGGGGATATTTCCTTGCTGTCTCATATCGGTCTCGCCATGATCGGAGAAGGAACTGCCCAGTTTCGCGGGCAAGAAGTACCTGTCGCGGAAGCTCTCGCTCAAGCGGGATTAACAGCAATAAAGCCTGGCTCCAAGGACGGATTGGCCATTGTCAGCTCCAATGCTTTGTCCTCGGGTACTGGGGCATTAGTGCTGGGCGAAGCGAAGCGACTCCTTAAGACAGCCGATATTATTTATGCCTTGTCCCTGGAAGCAATCCGTGGAAGTGTCAGCCCACTTGACGAAGCACTTTACCTAGTGCACCCCTATGAAGGAGCTACAGAAAGTGCAGCCTTTGTCCGTGACTGTCTGCAAGGCAGTGAGCTCTTAAACGCTGATAATGGTGATAAAATTCAGGACCCTCTGAGCTTTCGCAGTGCTACCCACGTCCATGGAGCTGCTCGTGAAACGCTTGCCTATGCAAGCAGGCTGCTGCTAATCCAATTAAATAGTTCAGATGATAACCCTTGCTTGCTGGTGGATGAACAGCGCATTGTGCCATCCTCTAATTTTGATGTTACCGCTTGGACGATTGCTTTTGAAGCCTTAGGGATTGCCCTCAGCCATGTGTCCAAAATTTCCTGCTACCGCACCATCAAGCTGGGAACACCTGATTTTACCGGGTTGCCCCGCTTTTTATCCGTCGATCCGGCGACTTCCATTGCCTTTGGCACGATCCAGAAAACCTTTACTTCGCTCGATGCCGAAATCCGCCATTTATCAAATCCATCATCTGCTGATTATTTTTCTCTTGCTGGCGATATGGAGGATCACGCGAACAATACACCCTTCATTGTCGGCAAAATTGCCGAAATCATCGACCGACTTTATTACATCTTGGGCATTGAAGCCATGCATGCTGCACAAGCTTTGGATCTGCGCGGACCGCTGCTCATTGGAAAAGGTGTATCTGCTGCCTATGCCGCGGTTCGTGCTGTCGTCCCTGCATTGACCCGTGACCGCAACCTGACGCCGGATATTGAAGCGATGCACAAGCTGCTTACAGGTCATGAGTTGCTGAAAGCAACCAAGCTGGCGCTTGTGAATGAAGAGCGTAACGAAGGATGAGGTTCAGAGAGCGCCAGCCTATTGGCTGGCACTGAGAAGAAGAAGATTCATCTGGGAAATGGTATGATGATAAACGATCCAGACCATGATGAGCGGAGGCGCAAGAATGCAAAATGAATATGACCTGATCATCTATGGGGATGTCGTGCTGTCGGATGGCGTTTTAGCGCATGCCGCAGTTGCTGTGCAGAACGAGAAAATAGTAAAGATCGGCCTCGCCAGCGAGATAACGGAATCCGCTCGCCGCATAATCCATGCAGAGGGCAGCTACATTCTACCAGGAGTGGTTGATGCCCATGTTCATTGCTACAGCTCGTTGGATGAAGGCTTTTATACGGCTAGTCGAGCCGCTGCTGCCGGAGGCGTAACTACAATTATTGAAATGCCCTACGATGCTACTGGTATGATCTGCACGCTGGAAGGCTTTGCGGAGAAACGCGGGCGGTTGGAGCAGGAATCGATCGTCGATATGGCTATGCTGGCCACAATCCACAAGCAAGATGGCTATGATCACATTCGGCAGCTAGCGGAAGCTGGGATATGTGGATTCAAGGTGTCGATGTTCAACACAGATTCATTTCGCTTCCCCCGTATCGATGATGGGCAACTGCTCGATTCCTTCGCTGTCATTGCTGAGACGGGTTGTCCGGTAGGCGTTCATGCGGAGTCGGACGAGATTGTCCGGCGTTATCTCGACAAGTACAAGGATCGGGGCACCAATCCCTACGCCCATGGCTGGAGCCGTCCGAAGGTAAGCGAGTCAACAGCCGTGCTGACCGCGATGGAATTAGCATATGAGACAGGGGTTAAGCTTCATTTGTATCACTGCACCTATCCACGTATTTTTCAGCTTGCCGAGTTTTTTCGTTCACAGGGAGCTCGAATCACAGCCGAGACATGTACGCATTACTTGACCTTAAGTGAAGACGATATGCCACGCTTACAGGCAAAAGGTAAAATCAACCCGCCGCTGCGCAGCAAAGAAGACGTTGCCGGACTTTGGGAGCTGGCCCAAAATGGTCGGATCGATATGATTACATCGGATCATGCTCCTTGGCTGATCGGACGGAAGACAGATCGCGATATTTTCAAAAACTCCTCCGGCGCACCTGGTGTGGAGCATCTGCTGCCTGTTCTCTATAGTGAGGGTGTCAGCAAAGGCAGGCTGACCATCCGTGATCTGGTCCGATTGCTCTGCGAGCGGCCAGCTGAAGTGTTTGGTTTAGGGCATCGTAAAGGGAGAATCGCTGCCGGCTGGGATGCGGATCTCGTCATCCTAGATCCGACAATAGAATGGGTGATTGATGAGAATAAGCTACAATCCAGTGCTGGCTGGAGTCCCTACAATAACATGCCTTTGCAGGGAAAAGTCACACATTCCTTGGTCCGTGGCACGCTTGTATATGATGGCGATTCGTTTGGTCAATCTGGACATGGCTGCTTCATTCCAGCTGTGCACAGCAAGTAAGGACTGTGAGTAGAAGAGTGAGCGAGATTGCAGACATGTCGAGTAAACTCCTTGCGTAGCATTTAAAGCATGGTGAAAAAAGGACGAAACGGTTGCAGTGGGGTGGCTAATCAAAGCAATCAAAACTCCAATCCAGAACGTGTAGTCCATACATTTTCACACTGGCTTCTAGAAAGCAGTTGAAATGGCCAGTGTAGGTATAGTAATGTATTATTCGCTTTAGTTATCGGAAGCATGGTGGGATGAAAGGAGGAGCGCGCATGATTAATAACGAAGGCCAGCATTTACAGCCAGATGTTGCCCGGGTCCGTGCGGATATCGAGGCGTTGTCTACTTTTGTTGACGAGAGCAAGACTGGCTGGACGCGAAGACCCTTCACCGTGTGGTATGACCACAGCCGAAGCTGGTTGGCTCAGCGGATGGAGGAAGCGGGGCTGCAAATACGAAGAGACGCTGCTTCTAATCTGATTGGATTGCTTCCGGGTAGTGATGCCAGTCTGCCGCCGATCATGATCGGTTCCCATACGGATACGGTAAACGGCGGTGGACGTTTTGATGGCATCATCGGCGTGGTGGCGGGGATCGAGATTGTTCGGCTTTTGCAGGAGCAGCAGATTACCCTCAAGCATTCGCTGGAAATCGTCGATTTTACAGCGGAGGAGCCGAGTGAATTCGGCATTTCCACGATCGGTAGCCGCGGTATGGTCGGCAATCTCCCCGATGATATGCTGGAGCGAACAGATCCCGATGGCATCAAGCTCCGGGACGCCCTAGCAAGGCAAGGGGGGAAGCCGGAGCTACTTGCCTTGCAAGCCCGCAAGCCTAGCGATGTCGCTCTTTATCTTGAACTGCATATCGAACAAGGCCCCGTATTGGAGCAGTCCGGCACCAAGTTGGGTGTCGTGTTGGGAATCGTAGGCATCCGGCGCTTTCGCGTGACGCTTACCGGCACATCCAATCATGCCGGAACAACACCGATGACGATGCGCTCCGATGCATTAGCTGGATTTTGTGAAATTGGGCTTGCTTTTGAACGTCATGCCCGCCAGCATTACGCAGCTGCAGCGGTTGGAACCATTGGCAGGTTGACCAATAAACCGAATGCTTCAAACGTAGTTCCTGGACGGGTTGTGTTCGATCTGGAAATCCGCTCACTGGACGCCTCGGTTTCGGCAGAGATTTATGCCGGATTTGCTGAAGAGGCTACTCGGATTGCTCATGACCGGGGGCTGGCAATTGACTTGGAGCCCCTCTCAACATCAGCTGCTATTCAGGTTGAGCCCGTTGTTCGGGATTTGCTCCAGCAAGCTTGTGCAAGCGTAGCTTCAACGATCTCATTGCCAAGCGGAGCTGGACACGATGCCAATCAGCTGGCGGCAGTAGGGCCGATTGGGATGATTTTCGTTCCGAGTCGGGGCGGCCGTAGCCATTGCCCAGAGGAGTGGACGGATTATCCCGATGTAGCCCTCGGCATCGAGGCTTTGGCCCAAGCGGTGTTGTCATTCGATTTGAAGGAGAAGCGCTGAGTAGAACCGTCTCCAATGTTTTAATTCAAGTGACTATTTCCAATCTTTAATTCAAGCCGATTATGGTTGTTCGATAGCCCATAAAGACGGTTATTGAAATAAAATAACTTC
>JAIMBU010000010.1 GCA_023511325.1 Gorillibacterium sp. | reverse complement strand
TTGCTAAAGTCTTTGGCTAGTAAATTAAGGAAGCGCTTTCGAGGGGGTTACCAGTCGCTGGCTTTTATCTATTTGGTTAGCATCAAAAGCCAGCGATTTAAACCACCGCTGGCTTTTGGCATATTTATATTTTGTTCTAGACAGAAGAATCATAGGAGACTTACTAGCCCTTAATCGCGCCGATCATAACCCCTTTAACAAAGTATTTTTGCAGGAAGGGATAGACCGCGAGTAGTGGCAAAATCATCACAATGATCCCGGCAGAGCGTATAGACTGAGGTGTGATCATCTGTTCCACTTCCTCCGGCTGCAGGTTGTTCAAGCTTTGCAGGAGGGATTGGTTCGCAATCATATTCTGCACCAGAACAGCTAAATTGAATTTACCCGAATCGGTGATATTGATCAGAACGCTTTGGAATGCGTTCCAATAACCCACTCCATAGAACAAGACTAAGGTAGCCAATACAGGCATCGATAGCGGCAGAATAATCTGCCACAGCAATCTCCATTCACTACAGCCATCGATCTGTGCAGCCTCGGTTAACTCCTCAGGAATTTGTTCAAAGAATGATTTTAAGATCAGCATGTTGTAAGCACTGACTAACCCGGGCAACCAAAGCGCCCAGTACGTATTGACAATTCCTAGGGACATGTTAACTAGAAAGGCGGGAATGGCTTGAATCCCAAACAGCATCGTAAACACGATCGCCAGCGTAAAAAACTTGCGCGCATAAAACCGCGACTTGGAGAGCGGATAGGCGGCCAGAATCGTAAAAAGCATGCTCAAGCTGATCCCGACCCCCGTAATGATCAAGCTATTCTTAAAGGCATTGACAATCGGCGTACCCTCAATCAATGTGTTGTACGAATCGAAGGTAAAGCCAACCGGCCAAATTCCAACCATGCCGGAAGCAACAGCAGAATAATCACTTAATGAAAGAGCTAATAAATTTAAGAGTGGGATGAGACAGCTAATTGCTGCCAGAAACAAGAGCGTATAATTAATCGCGTAAAACCATTTCTCTCCAGTTGACGATCTCATGCTTATTCTCCTCCTACCACAGCGATTGATTGAATTTTTTGGACAAGGTATTGGCGCCGATGACGAGGGTCAGCCCGATTAGTGATTCGAACAACCCCATAGCTGTTGTTATGCTGTAGAGGCCACCTTGAATCCCCACGGTGAAAATATAGGTACTGATCACGCTGGCCACATTGGCTACAACTGCATTCTGCATATTGTAGATTTGATCGAAGCCGACGTCCATGACATTACCCATCGATAGAATCAGCATCAGCGTCATAATGGGAAGTAGCCCTGGCAGGGTAATATTCCACATCTGCTTAAATTTGCCTGCGCCATCAATGCTTGCCGCCTCATAGAGTGAGGGATCGATCGAACCGATAGCAGCTAAGTAGATGATGGCACTGAAGCCCGCTTCCTTCCAGATCGAGGATCCAAGGAAAATAGCCATCCAACTACTGGATTTATAGAGGAAAGAGATCGATGTACCGCCAAAATGCTCAATCAGCATGTTGATTACTCCAGCCTGGGAGCCAAATAATGTGACGGAAATTCCGCCGATAATGACCCATGAGAAAAAGTGCGGAAGATAAAGCAATGTCTGCACGGACTTCTTGAACCAGACCTTCCGAGCCTCATTCAGCATGATCGCAATGAGTATGGGAAAAGGAAAGCTTGTGACAATGTGAAGTAAGCTCAGGATAAATGTGTTGCGAATCATCGTTAGAGTTTGGGGATTATGAAAAATCATGCGGAAATTATCCAGCCCAACCCACGGACTTTTGACAATTCCGTCGATAAAATTGTAATTCTTAAAGGCAATCACATTACCTAACATCGGCAGATAACGGAACATCAGGAAGAATACTACCACGGGAGCGAACATCAGCATGAGAGGTAGATTCTGCTTGAAGCGACTTCTTGCTGATGACCGAGCGAGCATGACCTTGCTAAATCCCGCCCCAGGGTCGCCAGCATGACGGCTTTCATTTATCGTTCCAGTTGTAGGACTCATCCTTTTCCTCCTTGCGGACTTATCTCTCGGTTCCAATCGTTATAGTTGAGCTGTTGCTCTTCGCTTCCGTACCTCAGTTGCAGAACCCCACTACCTACGATAGAATTCATTTGGGGGTTAGCAATCAAAGGCCACTCCTCCAAACAGACTTCCGTTCCATTAATGGTTCTAGATTGATCAAAAACGATCTTTAGCTGATTCCCATTTAATGCCTTGTAGCTGATTGAGGGCTGCCCTTCATCCAGAGCGGCAACTATTCTGGTCTCTCGCTTAAACGCTTGACGAAAGCGCGCTAATTCCAGCTGGAGTCGTTCTCCCGCTTCCAGATTGGCATCGGTAGCCAAACGATACTCCTCTGGTATTGCGGTCTGCACAATAACACCGTTGCGGAGACCTTCACTACGTAATCGTCGGTTTCCTGCTGCATCCTCTTGCCAATGCCACGGCTTGCACACATGAACGGCAACCAGCATGGAGCCACCGTGACCAAAAATCCATTCGTCATCGTCCTCTTCTAGCAAGAGAAGGGCTGTATCAGAGAAAAACCCGTCGATATACGCATCTTGATCCGATGGAAAAGGATTTCGCGGCTTGTAACGATATGTTTCTCCCGCGGGAATGTTATAAAGGGCAATTAATGCTCCCTCATCTTGAAGTACCTGCTCGTAAGGGGAGGAGCCTTGCCATTTCTCCACATAGGCTTCATCTGCATGGCCAAAATCAGGAAAGGGATGATTAAAGAAGAGCACTCCTCTCGGCTGCTCGGTATCCCAATCGAGAGACCAGCGCCGCAATTGCCCAGACCAGATGATGTCTCCCTGCTTACCATCCATCATGCTTCCTAGGCCATAACCTTTCGTAACATACGTATACTTGTGGACACCGGCGCGGCTGATATATCCATAGCCCTTGAGCTTAGATGCTTGACCCGTGAGCCGATTTGTCTCGTGATTGTCGTTGGTATGCCCTTCAGCAGCCGTGATGTCATGAGTCTCTCGATGAACAAAAGGGGCGTTTCGATCCTGAGCGATCCGGACGATCAGATTAAGCGGACGGTAGGAGGAAAGCGCATTGATGATGCTATAGTGTGGCTCACCTTTGCTGCGAATACTTGGTATTCTCCCGCCGAAATACAACCAGGCAGCGGTTACTCCTGCTGGTGCTTCGTTATGAGTATCCGTTGGGTGATAATCCCGGGAATGCGCACCAATAAACGAACCGTTTAACCACTCACCTGCCGTATTGGCTAGATACCAATCTAACATCATCCTTGCCTGACGTTTCAGTAGTCGACTCAGCGAGAAATCATACAACGTAGCGAGTGTATTGAGATAAAGAACACTATAGGTTGGTGAATCAAACTCACCTTGACCGTATCGAGTCACTCTGAAGAAGTAGTCCTGAAGATAACGAAAGCAACGTTGATTTACCACGGCTGCCTGATCCCAGTTCGGCCAACATTGGGCAGTCAGATAACCAGTCACTGCATTCATAATTTTATGATTTTCCGTTCCTGTTTCCATCTGATATTGCTCAGATTCGCACATTTGCTGCTCGACAGCTACACGTAGCTCCTCTGGATATTGGTCACCAAAACGAAGCCATGCATCGATATTGGCATGACGAAAGAACATCGCATCATGTCCAGGATTAGCATTACTCGCAGCTAAATCTGCATAAGCTATTTCTCTTTCCTTCCCTAACCCAAGCCTTGTAATGGCATGATACATCCGTCGCCGGGAGCGATCTCCCTCGGGAATAGGGTTTTGGAGAATGGCATCCATCAGTAACGCACAGCGCTGGTTAAATTCTGCTTCAAGCTTGATGTCTACTTGCTCGTTGTCTGCCTGATCCTTGGCCGACTCCCTTTCAAGTTGATTCATGATTGATATCCTCCACTCTTCTGGTTCCGCCTCTGTATAGAGAGAGAGCCCGGCCTCGTACCCAGACTCCCTCTTCTCCTAACGGTTTATTTATTCATTTGGTTATTTATTGCCATAGATTATGGCAGATTGCTCTCCAAAGCTGTACAAGTCACTCAGTAAGAATGCTTTATCTTTATTCGTTACATACCATTTTGCATAAAAGTCGTCGACCTTCAAGCCACCCGATTGTTCCCAAATTCCTTTGGTATCCGTCAGTGCCTGATCCGCTGTGTAGCCTTTACCGCTAACAATCGCCTTCGACCAGATATCCATGATCTGCTGTTCTGTATTCTTCACGATCAGTGATAGGTCTTGCGGTAGTGCTGGCAAGTATTCCGGCTTCAGGGTTGGAATTGGCCGGTCTTTGGAAACGTAGGCGCTGTTAGCAGCCATGGTCAAATCATAAAGCGCTTTTTGAGTAGCGGTTTCTTTCGGTTTGTTTGCATCAAAAGCTGATTTTCCAAAGAGCAATGTAGATGACATCATCGCAAGATCACCCGTATAGGATTGTTCAATTTTATTCTTTTCTGGATCAATTGGCATTGGGTTTCCTTGAGCGTCAGCCTTCCAGTGCGTGCCTTCAATACCGTTGATAATCGTTCTGGCATTTTCCGGTTTGATCATGAAGTCGATGTATTCCATAACCGCCTTTGGATCTTTGGCTTGGGCGTTAATGGAGCCCACCATTTGGATCGGGCTGCTGATAACAGGGCTGAATTGGCCAAATGTCGATTTTGGCAGCGTCATAATGGCTAGCTTACCCGTTGGATTGTTCTGGACGAATGCATCATAATCCTTGTCGCTGATGGCTTGGTGCAGATAAATGCCCAGTTTGCCTGAGATGAAGTCTTGCTTCGCTTTCTCTCCATTCTTATCAGCCAAGAAGTCTTTGTCTGCTACGCCGGCATCAAATAATTGCTTTTGGAAGTCCGTACCGGCTTTAATGCGGTCCCACTCGTGAATGAAGTTTTCACCTTCAAAGCGCCAGGATACTTCACCATAACCGAACATATGGTTAATAATCTTGTTTGCATTGCCGCTTAAGTTTACTCCGAAGGTATCCGCCTTTTTATTGCCGTCGGGGTCCTTCTCAGCGAATGCCTTAGCAACGCTCAGAAATTCTTCCGTTGTTGTTGGCATCGGTAAATTTAGCTGCGTTAACCAATCCTGCCGAATATAGATCCTGTGACCAGCCGTAAGCGGGGTCACTTTACCAATTTCATAGATCTTGCCGTCCTCTTTCGTACCGAGCTTCTTCAATTGAGGAAACTCAGCCATCAGGTCTTTATAAGTGGTGCTGTATTGATCGATGATATCGTCAAGTGGCAAAAGCAGCTTTTGACCGTACCATTGGTTACGATAGCCTGCATCATACTCAAGGATCAAATCAGGTGCACTTTTGGTTGCAAATAGCGCATTAAACTTCTGCAAAGATTCCCAACGAGGTACCGTAACATATTTCACTTCGGCTGGACCGTTCTCATTAACCCAATCCACCCAACGATTTTTCTCCCAATTGCCTTCTTCTGGTGGGATGTTATTCCGATCATAAATGGAAACGGTAATGTTTGCTTTCTTAACAGCCGTTGCCGTTGCAGCTGCCGTTGTTTCCTTCACGCCATTGGTAGCGGAATCTGATGGCTTTGCTTCTTTAGTAGTAGAACAACCAGTGACTAACATAACGCCTGTAATCGCACAGATCAGTGCACTGTTTCTTATCTTGCTTTTCCTATTACGATTGCTCATCTTCCTTGTTCCCCCTCGGTCATTTAAAATAAGTATGATGCAAGGTCCGACATCAGCCGTCCTCGTATTTGCAGAATAACCCCTTATGATACAATCCGGCAATTTACATGTTTCATCAGGCTAGCCGAAGGGATAACCTCACCTGCTAACCGATAATCACTAGTTAACCAAAAAGAAAAAAAGCCTGGGTTACAGGCCTTTTGTATGCTGCTTCCGGTAATCTCCTGGGGTTGTGCCGATAACTTTCTTAAAAGCACGGATATAGGAAATATCATGAATATAGCCGACTTCATTGGCAATCTGCTGTAACGAGAGGCTTGTTTCCTCCAGAAGCTTGATGCTTTCCTCAATCCTCACCCGGACCATATAATCGACAAGCTTCTCCCCGAAATCTTCTTTAAATAAGCGACTCAAGTATTTGCCATTTAAACCAAATACATCGCATAGATGATTAAGTGATAAATCTGCGTTGGCATACTCTCGTTCAATGTAGCCTTTTACCTCGCGAATCCGTGCCGAATGGCTTCTGCTCTCCTGTGCGGTTTTAATCTGCTCAGCAAATTTCAGTAGCACCTGAGCGAAAGCCTCCTCCAATTCCTCTGCCAAGTCAAAGGTATCCCGCAATTCGTTCAATGCAGGCATCGTTTCTGTCTTCCAGAGCTCGCGAATATCCGCAGGATAATCCATGATCTCTTTGTAGATTTGGCGGATGATTGCGTTGAGCAGCTGAACAAGATTCTCGCGCGAAGCATGACTCGCCAAGGAGTCTCCAATGATCTGCCGATAAAGCGTCAGCCATTCCTCTTCGCCTGCTTTAAAAGCACGACCGAGCAGAGGAATCTGTGAAAGCTGGCGGTAGGTGCCTTCTTCGTTATCCTCAGACTCTTGGGTTGTAATGATCCGGTTAAGCCCTAAACTGGTTTTGTAGCCGAGTGCCTTAAGCGAGCCTGCATAAGAGTGGGAAATTCCCGATATCTGGTCTGTGACCTCACCAACACCAACAGTGACAGTAAAATCTAGATTCGCTTCTGCCCACTCCCTGACACTATCAGCTAACTGTAGGATAAGTTTCTCGGCTTCCAGCAGCTCTACGGGGAAATGATAGATGGCAGCCACTTGATAAGCGGCCGTCCATTCCGTTGACACGGAAATAGACTGGTTTGCCGCTGTCTCTTTAACGACACTATTCAAGACAAACTTCAACAGATAAAGATCACGCTCGGAGTATTTGGCCGTCATGGCTCCATATTTATCAATTTCGTATACGGCTACTCCAAGTGTTGTGAATTCTGGACTCAGCCCATGGCGCAGCAGCTCCGTTCTCCACTCCTCCGGACGGATCTGACGACTTCCCTCCAGCAGTTCAATAAGAAAATGACGTCTACGGAAAAAGGAATCCTCCTCATGCATCTTCTGGTAATTATTCGATTGCTCAATGAGACTATCGAGCGCCTGCTCGATAAATTTAAATTCATCGGGTGCTTTCTTGCCTAGCTTCTCACTTTTGTCATTGGAATATTGGGTGATCCGGTTCATGATCGATTCGATCGGCCGATAATTCCGTTTGGTAACATAGGCGATCCACACCGCGCCAACAACCACGACAACCAAGCCAATGATGACCCACACATAGGAGAATATAGAGGCGTAACGAAACAGATTCTCATCGTATACTCCGCCGCTAAAGGACCAGCCCGTGTAGTCGGAATCAAGCTTTGAGAGCACCGTGCCCGGAAGCTTCGCTCCACTCTGATTTGGACCCGCGATTACATGACCATCCTTATCCTGAATCTGCACAAAGCTGATGTTCGAGCCCGACAAGTTCATCACTAATTTATTAATTTTATCCATGCTGACGTTAACGACAAAAAGCCCTTGGCTTCCTTCAAGTAATGGATAACGCCTAACGATGGAGACAACCGTAGGACGTACCGTTGTATCTGGAACCTGAAACTCCGAATACGTCCGCGCATCCGAAAGCTCGTAGAAGGAACGAGCAGCAGAACGGCTAGTTGCAAAAGCTTTGTCACCAAACGAATCAAGGAAGGCCAGACTATTGGCGCTGACCACCATCTGATCATGATAACGATAGGTATACATGGAATCGATGAGGTCCTGAGAAGTAACCATGCGGTTCATCATCTTGGAAATCTCATATGTATTATAGTAGGAGCTCGCCCCACCCTCTTGAAAGAACAACCGCAGCTTCTCATCCGTATCGATCTCTTTAATCAGTGTTGCATCAATTTCCTGAAGAGAATGGTCCACTAATTGAATCAGTTGGCGAACATACTGTTCGTTAGCACTAATCGTTTCTCTCCGCGAGAACTCACTTAGTAGCAGGAAGGACATCAGCACAAGCACAGAAACCATCACGAAGAAAACTGGGAAGTAGGATAATAGAAGTCGGTAAAACCATTTTTTTCGCATTATGCCTTCCTCCACCAATACGATTTATTCAAGGATAACGCCTCGTGGTTAGCAAAAGACTCCAGCCCCACGGCCAGAGTCAACGATCCGATTCATTGGTCTGGCACTACCCACCAAAGGTAAACGTCGGCGTTCCTCTAACACCTGGCCGCACCCGAAACAACCCGCCTGCTGCTGGCTGTTTGTCCAGTTCATCCTGAGAAAGACCCGTTCGAGCTGTCGTGATGTATAGCTCGTCCAGATGATCTCCGCCAAAGGCACAGGAGGTAACTTGGGCTGCTGGAACCGAAATCTCCGCAATGCGCTCGCCTGTCCTTGGGTCGAATCGAGAAACCTTCCAGCCGCCCCAATGGGCAACCCAGAGCATTCCCTCTTCGTCGATCGTCATTCCATCTGGATAACCTTCTCCTTGCGGAAAGGTTATCACCGTGCGTGGACTAGCGATTTCGCCTGTCTCCATATGATAGGCATAAGCGACTACGCAATTTGTCGGAGTATCAATATAATAAAGAGTTTTAGCATCGGCACTCCAAGCCAGACCGTTTGAGATGGTCACAGCTTGAATCATTGGATGAACGGTTTGGTCAAGATCCAACCGATACAAGGTACCCTGCTTCTCTCCGCCATTCGTCGACATCGTGCCCGCCCAGAAACGACCAGCCGGATCACACTTGCCATCATTAAATCGATTCGTTTCAATTGATTCAACTGGAACGACAAGGGGGGCAAGCTGCTCCGTCATCAGGTTGAGGCTATAAAAGCCATCGCGACCCACCCATACAAGACCTCCAGATTCACGGGGGACTACAGCACCCACATATTGCCCCACTGGAAACACCCGATCCGTATGATCCGCTGGGTTAAACTCATGAATAAGAAAACCTTCGATGTCAACCCAATATAAAACCTTCCTCACCGCATCCCAACAAGGCCCCTCACCCAATACGGCTTGGGCGTCGACCACGATCTCCAGCTTCATTACGTCAGCGCTCCCTCTGGTAGCATGTCCATGTATGATCCGTAAACGGTTAAAGAATAAGTTCCTTCTCGCGGTGCGTCAGCTTACGGGCCGAAATATCAAGGGCAATCTTACCTTTAGACAAACCAATAATGCGTGTGGCATAACGTTCTGCCAAATCGAGTTGCTGGATGGTGATGACAAGTAGCACATTCTCTCGCTTCGCTACATTGCGAAAATTCTCCATGACTCCGTTTACCGAATTAGGATCAAGCCCTCGAACTGGGTCATCTGCGGCAATCATCTTCGCTTCCTGAATAAGTGCTCGGGCAAGAGCTACACGCTGTTTCTCGCCACCGCTTAGCTTCTCTACCTTTTCTTTCCCTTTATCGAGCAGTCCTACCTTCTCGAGAAATTCCAAAGAATGAACATGCTCGTCCATCGATGATCGGCGTGTCACTTTCCGCCAGAGCGACATATGCCGCCACCGAGCCTCCAGTACGTTTTGCATAGCCGTCTTATTCGTATGTAGAGCTGCATTCTCCTCGAGAAAGGCCCAATTGCGGCGCACTTTTCTCCGTGCAAGGAAATTCCCCGCCATAATGTCATTTCCGTCGACTACATACTCTCCGCGGTCCCATTTCTCCTGCAGCGTCAAACAGCGTAGCAGTGTGGTCTTGCCACTACCGCTACTGCCGATTATTGCGATGAACTCACCCGGTGAGGCTTGGAAGCTTACTTGATTCAGAATCATATCCTCTTGGTAAGATTTCGTCAGATTACGGACAATCATAGTTTTAGACTTCTCCTTTGTGGCGGAATCATTGCACTTTGGTAGCCAAATCCGTGGCGATAAGCTTGCCATGGTGGCGCCCTGTCTCAATAAATATCTCATTTGTCCGACTACCGGCAGCAACCACACCTGCGATATAGATACCCGGAACGCAGGTCTGCATCGTCAATGGATCATAATGGGGTGCGCCTGTCATCACATCCACCTTAACACCAGCCGACAATAGCAACTCTCGGTCTGGATGAAAGCCCGTTAAGGCGAGAACAAAATCATTTTCTAGCCAAATGGACTGTTCACCAGTCGCAACAAGCACGTCGTCATCGCGAATTTCCACTAAGGTAGAAGCGAACAACAAACGGATGCGACCTTTGGCCACCATACTCTCGATCACTGGCTTCGTCCAAGCCTTCACGAAGGGCGACAGCTTCTCTCCCCGATAGACAATGGTGATTTCAGCGCCAACACGTATAAGTTCAAGTGCTGCATCCATCGCCGAATTATTCCCCCCGACGATGACCACTTTCTTCTCGGCATATGGGTGCGCTTCCATATAGTAGTGGTTCACCTTAGGCAATTGCTCACCTGGAATATTGAGTTTATTCGGATGATCAAAATACCCGCTGGCAATGATCACCACACGCGTCAAGTAACGTTTCTTGCGACCCGCTAAATCAAGAACACTGACGGCAAAGCCCGTTTCCACCTGTTCAATTGCTGTTACAGTCTCGTAGGTCCGAATCCTCAGTTCTTTACGCTCGGCCACGGTTCTGTAATAATTCAACCCCTCCAGTCGCGTCGGTCGTTCGTTAGCGGTGACAAATGGAACGCCTCCGATTTCGAGCAACTCTGGAGTACTGTGAAAGGTTAAATGGGTTGGATAGCGGTAAATGGAATGTACAATTGGCCCCTTCTCAATGACAAGGGGATCAAGGCCCGCTGCTTTTAGCTCTACTGCTGCAGACAGCCCACATGGTCCGGCCCCAACAATTATGGCTTGCTCCATTGGCTTGTCTCCTCTTTCTTAACTTTACTTATCTTCAATTATACTTTACCTGTTACAAAAATACACGCTAACCCGCATAAGCCACGGAAAAAAGAAAGTCCGGAACTCACACCCCTTTTATAGCGGGCATGAGTTCCGGACATACAGTAAGCAGTAGCTGATTAAAGCACCTTGGCTAGAAAATCCTGGGTACGTGGATGCTGAGGATTACTAAAGATCTCCGCAGGGGTTCCTTGCTCTACTAGAGCTCCACCGTCCATGAATATGATTCGGTCACCCACCTCACGAGCAAAACCCATCTCATGAGTAACCACTACCATGGTCATCCCATCAGCGGCAAGCTTCTTCATAACATCCAGCACTTCACCAACCATTTCTGGATCGAGCGCTGACGTTGGCTCATCAAACAGCATGACATCGGGAGACATTGCAAGCGCACGCGCGATGGCAATACGTTGCTTCTGCCCGCCTGACAGTTGATTCGGATAACTATTCTCTTTCTCTTCCAAACCAACAATCTTCAGCAAGCGCTTCGCATTCAGTTCAGCCTCAGTCTTGTCCTGCTTGAGGACATTCAGAGGTGCTACTGTTATATTGCCGAGAATAGATAGGTGAGGGAACAGGTTAAACTGTTGAAATACCATACCCATCTTCTGCCGAAGCTTATCGATGTCCTGCTTCGGGTCCGTTATCCGGTTACCCTCAAAAATAACCTCTCCTCCAGTAGGAACCTCGAGCAGGTTCAGACAGCGAAGCAAGGTGCTTTTCCCAGAACCACTAGGACCGATCACGACAACGACTTCACCTTTTTTCACATGAAGATCGATTCCGCTTAGAACGACAAGTTTGCCGAAGGACTTATGCAATCCTTTCACATCAATCACTGACCTTCAGCCTCCTTTCAAATCTCGCCAGCAGTCTGGATAAAGAGAAGGTGATGACGAAATAGACAAGTGCAGCGAAAAAGAATGGTTCAAAGGCCTGGAACGTTTTGGATTTAACAATTTGAGCGTTGTACATTAATTCGCTGATCCCAATGAACATGACAATTGAAGACTCTTTAATCACAACGATAAATTCGTTACCAAGCGCCGGCAAAATATTCTTAATCGCTTGGGGTAAAATGATCAGACGCATCGTTAGCGACTTCGACATCCCCAAAGAACGGGCCGCCTCGGTCTGCCCTTTATCAATATTCTCAATACCCGCTCGGAAGATCTCGGCCATATAGGCCGCACTATTAATCGAAAGTGCCAAAATGCCTGCAACCTTATCTGGTAAATCCCAAGGCGTAAACATTGGAAGTCCATAATAAATAATTAACACCTGCACAAGTAAGGGAGTTCCACGGATAAATTCCACGTAACCCGAAGCAAACCATTTCAGCGGTTTTATGGGAGACAGCTTCATCAAAGCGAGAATAAATCCCAGAAACGTTCCGAACAAAACGGTGAAGAAGGAGAGGTAAATGGTTACCCCAGCGCCTCGTGCGAAATAACCTGCATATTTAAAAAGAAAAGAAAAATCCACTTTACTTCACCTTACTCTTCCATTAACTTAGCGGCATCGACAAAGAACTGATCAATTTTCTTTTCAGTAGTTAAACGATCGATGACTTTATCGAGTTCACTAACTAAACTCGGGTTATTTTTTTGCACAGCAATGGCTGAACCACCGACATCATCCTTAGGTGTAGCATCGGCAATAACAAGGGCGGGTTTCTTAGCTACATAAACCTGAGCAACGGGCAATTCTACAATCAAAGCATCAACCTTCTTCGATTCAAGCTGCAGAATAAGATCACTTATGGAAGTAATACTGGTGATATCAGCACCAGTCACTTGAGTTTGGGCAATTTCTTCCTGAGTAGAACCCATTTGCACACCGATTTTCTTACCATTCAAACTTTCCATTGTCTTGAAGTTATATTTCTCATCCGCTCTGACAATGATACCCTGTTGAGCGGTGTAATATATTTTAGAGAAATCTACTTTTTTCATCCGTTCAGGCGTAGGTGTCATACCTGCAACGATGAAATCAATCTTTCCAGAGGTAAGTGCCGCTAGTAAGCCATCAAAGGCCATGTCTTTAATTTCCAGCTCTAAGCCAAGCTCTTTGGCCACTTCCTGAGCAATAGAGACATCGAGACCAACAATTGAATCCTTGCCATTCACATCAGCATGAAATTCATAAGGTGGGTATTCCGCATTTGTACCCATGACAATCTTACCAGCCTTCTTGATCTCGCCGAGCTTAGCATCTTTCTTACCGCAACCTGTAAGCACTGTTCCCAATACAAGGACCAATGCTAAAAGCATCATTGTTTTTTTCATTCTCTGTATAAAGCCTCCCCTTGATTAATAAAACACAATGTCGCAATTATATAGGCTTAGTCGTGATAAATCAATCGTTTTTAACCATTGTTCACTGAATTTTTATACATTGCTATACATAAATAC
>JAIMBU010000001.1 GCA_023511325.1 Gorillibacterium sp. | reverse complement strand
GGTCATAGATGATCTCGTAAAGCCTAATATCAACTTTCGCATTTTCAGCCATTCGCTTGGCGCCAGGCTCAATCTTGACGTTGAAGCCAATGACAACCGCCTTGGATGCTTGCGCGAGCAGGACATCAGATTCTGTCACGTTACCAGTGCCCTCGTGGATCACCTTGACCTTCACGTTCTCGTCCGACAACCTCTCCAACGACGTTCTGATCGGCTCGATCGAACCCTGCACATCGGTTTTTAGGATAACATCAAGCTCTTTGACCTCACCTGCTCGAATGCGCTCGACCAGATCCTCATGCTTGAGTAGGTTTGAGCTGTGATCCGTTAGTTTCGCTTGCTTGAACGTGCTTGATCCCTGACTCTTCAAGTGACCTGTTTGCTTGTGTGATCGGCGATCCGTCAATTGAGCATGATGACTGAATGTTTTTGGATCTCGTTCCAACAGCTTGACGGACTCGCGCTTTAAAGCAGGCTCCTGAGCGATATTCTCAATGCTCGCCTGCCCTATAGAGCGAATGGGATTAATCCCTTCCGTTAAGCTGCTCCTAAGATTTAAAAGATTGGCACCTGTCGCTCCCTTGTCTGGCCATATGGGTTTACGGGAACCCTCCACGTCCGGTTGTGCTTTTGCCTTTTCCTTACCTATAAAAGGCTTCTCTCTCGCTTTTGCAGACTTTTCTCCGCTTGCTAGAAGGGCCTTTTCATTCACTAAGGGCTTCTCTTGATCAGCCGAAGAAGAACTCAAAACCATCGGCAGTCCCACACCAGCCTTGGCTGAACGCGGACGTCTTTTTCGCTTGCGCTTACTTTTTATTTCAAGCTCGGAATCGGTTGCTTGGTTTTGGGCATTTATTGAATTATCTATTGCTTCTGTTTGAGCATCTGCTCGATCATCCGCTGTATCCTCACTTTTACTCACAACGATTAGATCCAGCTTCGACTCACTCTCGACACCGTCCAGCAAGCTTGGCTGCACATTCGTCTTATCTGCTCCTACACGTTTGCCCCGTCTGCGTTTACGCTTGCGCTTCACCGCACCAGTCGTTGAATCCGGTACCAAGATCTGACTACCCATCGCTTCAGCATGCAGTTGCTTGGCAAGTTGCTTCATTGACAAACCACTTGTACTTAACTGCAACACAAATCTGCCTACAACGTTCGTATTCGCCTGTAGCTCCGCTCGATTCACGTCACTCCCGCTAGACTCAGCATCCGCTTGCGCCACAGTGAGCACGTCCAGCGCGTCCCCAGATGACTTCTTTCTCCCGCGTCGGCGACGCTTCCTTACTGGTTTGCTTTTGTCAGTCGCAGCAGCAGCCTGATCACTTACATTCACAACCTGCTCCACGTCTTTCTCCAATAGCTCGTCCCGCTTATCACGCTTTCTAGCTGATGCAGTCCGTTCCACGTCTTTCTCCGCTAGCTCATCTTGCCTATTACGCTTTCCTGCTGATACAATCCGTTCTGCATCTTTTCCAGCTAGCTCTTCCCGCTTTCCAGCTAAATCGGCCTGCTCGCTCGGCTTTCCTTCTAAAACAGAAAGCGCTTTGTTAGCAGCGTTTTGCACGAGACGGCAGCTTCGACATAATCCTCGCCTAACCTGAGCACCTGAACGCTTGCCGGTTCTTCTGCGAAATTCGTTAAGGGGCTTATTCTCCTGGCAGCTTGAGCACTTCTTATATAGTAGTTGTTCATAATCTGTCATTACTTGCTTGGGACATGAAACGCGCCCCGCCCTTTTTCACCTCAAATACCCTTTGATAAAATTTACCTTTCTCTATCATACCGCAAAAGGAAACCAAAAGAAAAACTTCTGGAATCCGGTTCACTTCTCCTAAGCCTTTCCCATGATTAAACCAGAAATAACCTGCTAAACCCATAGCTTGAGAAAATGCACGCTGCACTCTCCTTAGGCCATGTTCATTCAGCAGATTATTATGAAAATCGTCTCTCCCCACTCCGATGTTGTTCCTCATCCTTCCTGTGGATAGACTCCGTACTCCGTGACCTTCTCAATCCATGCCTGTACCTCTTCTTGAGGAATAGGCTTGCTGATATAATAACCTTGGATCTTGTCGCATTGTGCTTTCTCCAGGAAAAGCAGCTGTTCGGCCGTCTCCACACCTTCAGCAACAACCGTTAAGCCCATTTGATGGCCGATCGTAATGATCGATTCTGCCAACAAGACGTCACTCGCATTGTCCGGGATATTGTCGATAAAGGATTTATCCACCTTGAGCGTTGTGATGGGCAATTGTTTCAAATAGCTTAGGGAGGAGTATCCTGTCCCGAAGTCATCGAGGGCGATATGAATACCTTTGGCCTTGAGCAGGCTGAGCTTGCCAATAATCTCTTCAAAGGAATCGACGAGGATCGATTCGGTAATCTCCAGTTCGAGCAATCCTGGATGCAGGTCTGTATCCTTCAAAACCAACATGATCATAGCGATAAAGTCATCCTGCATCAACTGGACTACGGAAATATTAACCGAGATGTGATAGTCAGGATGCCCCTGCTGGTGAATCTCCTTGATAAACGAGCAGGCACTTCTCAGTATCCATTCTCCGATGGGGATAATTAGACGGCAATCTTCAGCAATCTTGATGAAAGACAGTGGCGATTGGAAGCCCAGAACCGGACTGCTCCACCGAATGAGCGCTTCAAAGCCCCAAACCTCACCACTATTTAGCTTGATCTGCGGTTGATAAGAGATAGACAACTCCTGATTGCTGATCGCGGTGCGCAAGTGCTTCTCCACGTTCATCCGTTTATCGAAGGAACGCTGTAAAGACTCGTCATAGATAACAAAGCTGCCCTTGCGACTCTCTTTGGCTTTGTACATGGCGACGTCGGCATTCTTGAGCAGTTCATCCGTATTCCTACCATCCGCTGGATACTGTGCAACACCTATACTTGCTGATAGATGTACACTGCTATCATTCAGATAGAATGGCTCTCTGAAACAATGAAGCAGATGCTCGGCATACTCCACGACATCATCCCAGGATTTTACGTTTTGCAGCAGAACAATAAATTCGTCCCCGCCCATACGGAAATGCTGCGTGTTTTCACCAGACAACGTGACAAGACGTTCACCTACCAAGGCCAATAATTTATCGCCTAATTTATGCCCCATGGTATCATTGATATATTTAAAATTATCAATATCTAAGAAGAACAGCGCAGCTTTAGCAAAAGGATCCATTTCAAAGGATCGGTTCAATTCAATTTTGAGGGACTGCTTGTTCGGCAGATTGCTTAGTGAGTCATAATAGGCCAGCTCATGTAGGCTTTGTTGCGATTTCTTCAGGGTATCAATATCTGTATTAGATCCGGCAATCCTGTAGATCTCACCTGCTTCATCAAACAATGCTTTACCTTTACCCTGAAACCATTTGTACTCGCCACTTCCTAGACGCAGCCGATATTCGATTTGATAATGATCCGTCTGATCCGCGATATGCTCATTTAATTTTTGATTGAACAATTCCTGATCATCAGGATGAATCATCTCGATCAAGAAGGGATTCTGCTTAGCCTCGTCTCGCTCCATTTCCATCAATTCATACCAACGCTCGGAATAGAAGGCCTCATTCGTCCGATGATCCTCTTCCCAGATGCCGTCGTTTGTCGCCTCCGTAACCAGTCGATACCGCTCTTCACTTCTGGCAATCGCTTCCTGACTATCCACAAGTCGATCGTATTGCTCCATAAGCTCCTCTTGCATTGCGGTAAGTTCCTCGTATGTAATTTCGAGCTCTTGATAGCTATTCTGGAGTTTAACAGCATCTTCCTTTTGCTCCGTTATGTCAAGCATGGAACCGGCAAACCGGATGTTTCGCCCCGTAGCATCTTTTCTCACCTTACCTCTTACCTGAAACCATTTGTATACGCCGCTCTTGGTAAGAATACGAAAATCACAGTTAAAATAATCGGTTTCCCCAGCCATATGCATCCTTCTCCGCTTTTCCGTTTCATCAACGTCATCCTGGTGAATGAGTGCCACCCAGCTTCCATCCTTCTCGCCAACTTCATCTTCTTTGTAGCCGAGCAATTGATACCAGCGTTCAGAGAAGAAGTATTTAATCGTCACCATATCAAGATCCCATATGACGGCATCTGAGCCACTGGTCGCCAGCTCATACCTTACATTCATCAGGGCAAGCGACAGCTTCGTCTTTCGAACAAGTCGGATGTAGTACAGCATTACGCTGATTAGCACGATTAAGAGCACGAAGATGCCTGCCACCATAAGCACAAGCGTCCGATAAGTATCATAGAAGGAGAAGGGCTTGTTGATCACCTCGCTACCCGGAGGCAGCAGCTTCGACTGGATTTTAAAGCGGGCCAACTGCTTGTAATCAAAGACATTACGACTAGTTCTATCTGTAATCACCGGAAGCTCGTCTGGATTTTTCCCTGCTAGGATTTTTAAAGCTAACCCAGCTGCATTCTCTCCTTGAAGCCTACCACTTATCATGTTTCCACCAAATGCCCCTTGATTCAAGCCGAAATCATAGAGGTGATACAGCGGTACCGTACTCGCTTGACTCAGTTCATTTGTGAACCGCTCTGTCTCGATGGAATTCCCATTGATATCGCTATGGTAGGTTGTCATCAGCAGGATACTATCTCCACGAAGCCCGGCAACCTTCTTTTTTAATTGGTCAAAGGTAAGGTTATCCATGGGTATGCCACTCAGCTCCGGCAAAGAATCCTGAAGTTTCTCCATAACCAGCTTACCTGTGGATACTCCACTTTCAGAACGATCAAATAAGACGTAAACATACTTTAAAAAAGGATTGATCTGTAGCGCCATCTGAATGGTCTCCGTAGGATCAATTTCCTCAATGACTCCCGTTATATTATGTTCATTACCCACAATATTCTCGACACCGCTCTGGTTGACACCGCTAAATACGATCGGGGCATTACCTAGTAATTCCGCACGGTGAAGAAGAGCAAATTGTAGAGCCGCATCGTCCGTCGTGATGACAAGATCAATCTTCTTTTTGGCGTAGTTGATCTTGAGTGTTTGATAGACAAGCGATTTACTTTCTTCGGTTGGAGACCGTTTCCAATCCATATATTCGGTATATACGATGAATGGAGCCCCAGAAGATTTGATCGCCTCCTCGATGCCATCTGTTTGATTGTCGGTCCAGGTAAATCCTTTATGATAAGAGTTGAGAATCAATATTCTTTTATCAGATTGCTCCTCTGAACGAGCAATGGAAGGAAGCAAAAATTGGACACTTAGCAGAAGCAGTAGGATGACCATATAACGCTTAACATTTATCCGATGAACTTCGTGCATCCCATTACACCCCTCGTTTTTTTCTTGACCGTCCACTTTCACTCCTTTTATGTTCCTACACATATATATCGATATATCCTGATCAAAAGATTAATAATTTAATAACTTAGCTAAAGGCAGCTTATTCGTCTATCCCCGTTAAATTTCGCGATTAAAAATAACGGTTAGCTTTACCATTGATAACCATTATGGTTCACTCTATTTTACGCTATAAATATCCTTTTTTCACCTATTAAATTCTATTTTTGCCCTTTTATTGTGAATTTTATCGGGGTTATTCTACTGATTATTCATATGTAAGTTATAGTAGGCCTGACGATACTCGGTAGGTGTTATGTGCTCATAACGTTTGAACAACCGCATGAAGTATTTTTCATCATGAAATCCTACCTGTTGAGCAATATCGCGAATGCTTCTTGAGCTTCGGCCCAAGATATCCTTTGCTTTGGCGATGCGGATGAGGTGAATGTACTCCTGAACGTGATAACCAGTTTTTCTTTTGAAGCTGCGCGAGAGATAGTCTTTATTGTAGCTAAACTTAGCTGCGATATCGGCCACCGAGATATCCTCCATAGCATGAAGCCGTGTCCATTCAATCATTTCTGACATACTCCACTTCCCCTGCATTCTTGTAGGTGTGCGGTAGAGTTCTGTTAGCGTTTGATCAGACAACTCGATCAAGAGAGAGCTCGCGATATAATCAGCAGCTATCCCCGTGTAGGTACTGGAATTAACGACATGCTGAAGTTGCTTGAAGAGGATGTGGATGCGCTCGATGGAGGATGGTGCGCAGTAAAAGGGTGTAATGGTGTCTGTCAGCTTTAATGAGTTAGCCCCTTTGTTCTGCTCTCCCCAGTAATCGGCTAAGGCTACTGAATTCAGATGCTTGTACGCTCCACTCGGCCGGAAATGCAGCCAAAGAAAGGAGACCTCCTGCTCCGATAATTGATAGCCCTCATGTACCTGATCAGGAGAAAGCAACAAAATCTCCCCTGGACGTACCACGTATTCCACCCCACCTTGAGCAATGTACAAGGTTTTATTTACACTGATGATGATTTCGTAGGAATCAATGATCCGCTTGGCGTGTAACCAAGGAATATCTGAAACAAAATGACCCGCAGATAAAAAAATGATAGGTCGTTCCACGTTCGTTCTCAAGTACTCCATGCTGCTCCTCCTTCGTCAAGTGATCAGTTTCGTCCACCTAATGTTTAGGCAGCGCCACTTACTTTTCAGTATAGGGATGGTACGATTATAGCAAATATAACCTACCTGTAGGTTGAAAAGGAGCTCCTAAATCTAATGAACAAGATATCTGAGCATTATCGTAAATCCTGGGAACCGCTAGCATTGAACCAGGTGACCATCGACGACGCCTTCTGGTCCCCGCGCCAATTGAACATAGCCAGTGTCGTTGTTCCTTACCAATGGGCAGCGCTCAACGATGCCATCCCTGGCGCTGAGCCCAGTCATACGATTGATAATTTCCGGCTTGCTGCCGGAGAAGCGGAAGGTACCTTCTACGGTATGGTCTTTCAGGATAGCGATTTAGGCAAATGGTTGGAGACGGTTGGCTTCCTCCTCGCTCAGAAGCGTGATCCCGCGCTTGAGCAGATTGCCGATGATGTCATTGACTTGCTGGGTCGCGCCCAACAACCAGACGGCTACCTCAACACCTATTATACTGTGAAAGAGCCAAATGCCCGTTGGAGCAATCTGCGTGATCATCACGAGCTCTATTGCGCTGGACATCTCATGGAGGCAGCTTCTGCCTACTATGAGGCAACCGGCAAACAGAAGATCCTCGATATTATGAGTCGCTATGCAGACTATATCGCCACGGTATTCGGGAAAGGCCCCGCGCAAAAACAAGGCTATGACGGTCATCCCGAGATCGAATTGGCGCTGGTAAAATTGTATCAGAGCACAGGAAATGATAAATATCTGGCGCTCAGCAAGTTCTTTGTGGACGAACGAGGACAAGTTCCCCACTTCTTTGATCTGGAGGCTCCTGAACGGAAGGAGTCAGGAGAGCATCACCATTGGAGCGAATACGATTACTATCAAGCGCATCTGCCCGTGCGGGAGCAATCGACCGCGGAAGGACACTCCGTCCGGGCTGTTTATCTCTATAGTGCGATGGCCGACCTTGCCGCTGCCTACAAGGATACAGCGCTCCTTCAAGCTTGCCAAGCATTATGGAAAGACGTTGTAAGCAAGAAAATGTATGTAACGGGCGGCATCGGCTCCTCCTCGCACGGTGAACGCTTTACGGTTGCCTATGATCTGCCCAACGATCGAGCCTACACGGAGACTTGCGCTGCGATTGGTCTGATGTTCTGGGCAAACCGGATGCTCCAAGTGGAGCGGAAACGCGAGTATGCGGATGTGATGGAGCTTGCCCTCTACAACGGTGTACTAAGCGGGATCTCTCTTGATGGCAAAAGCTATTTCTATGTCAATCCTCTGGAGGTTTGGCCCGAGACGGCCAATTATCGCCAGGATATGGAGTCCGTGAAGGTCACCCGCCAGCCATGGTTTGGCTGTGCCTGCTGCCCACCCAACATTGCCCGACTCATCGCTTCCTTAGGCCATTATGTCTATGCGCAGAATATAGACAAACGTGAGATTTCTGTCCACCTCTATGTAGGGAGCAAGGTCGCTTTGGAGTTCGCCGGAGAGTCTGTTCAATTGACGCAGCATACCCAATACCCTTGGGATGGGCAGGTTGACTTCGATCTTAGTCTTGAGCACCCAACTGTGTTCACCCTATCACTGCGGATACCCGCATGGTGTGACAAGGCTGTCCTCTCGGTAAATGGTCAGGAGCTTGATGTAACGATTGCGGAGGATGGTTATGTGAGCTTGGAGCAGGTTTGGAACCCTGGCGATCATATTTCGCTGCAGTTGGATATGGCCGTGACCATCCTCCACTCCCACCCCAATCTACGAGAAAATGCAGGTAAGGTCGCGCTACAAAGGGGTCCCGTTGTTTATTGTTTGGAGGAAGCTGATAACGGAGTTAACTTGCATGATATTGTCTTGTCGACAGATGCGGAACTAAAGGTTCACTTCGATGAGGGGCTACTTGGCGGTGTAGCGGTTATTACGACATCAGGCTCGCGCAGCGATGTTGACCTGAATGCGGAGGCACCACTTTACTCAACGAAGGCTTATGATCGAACTCCAACCGTAATCACAGCCATTCCCTATTTCGCCTGGAGCAATCGTGGGGCGGGTGAAATGACGGTGTGGATCAGGCAAGGGTAATCGCCCTCGGCGTCCATTGATAAGCACTAATATCCATTCGCTCGCTGGAATGGATATTAGTGCTGTTCTATTTCCATTTTGCTTCTTATCCTTGGGCTCCGTCTCACTCCATGCCCGACCAAGCTATGGAGCACCATGCCACCGATGACAAGCAGCAGTCCAATCCAAGATAACAGCGAAGGAAACGAGAGTCCCAGCAAGGTAACCTCTCCGATCACAGCAAACACAACCTCCACGGACTGCGTTGCTTCCACAGCAGCAAGCTTCGCCATATCATCTTTGACCCTATCAGTTGCTTTGAAAAACAAGCCGGTCGCCACTACACCAGAGCTAATCGCAATAATAATCGACTGCCCAACCTGCCCCCCACTGGGGAGTCCTTTCGTGTACAGTGCATAGACACTCAGCAACAACCAAAAGGGCAGGCTGGCTAACGTCATGCCGAGCACTCGCTGGAAGGCGTCCAAGCGTCCACCACATAGCTCCATCATTTTTCGGTTACCCAACGGGTAGGCGAAGGACGCCAGCACAATCGGCAGGATCCCCACCAGCACGTTGCCTACCTCCAGATCCTGCGCATGCTGAATTTGCATGACCGCGATGCCCGCAAGGATGACGAGAGAGAAGGCAAGTCCCGTAAGCGGCATCCGTCGCCGGATACGTCTAGGTCCATTTGCCGCCATGACCGTCTCATAGAAAAAAGGCACCAAGAGCGTTCCCGACACGATGGTAATCTGCCAGGTTCCAGCAACAAGCCAGCCCGGTCCGAATTCCGAGGCAAACGTTAACGGTGCGTAGAACAGGCCAAAGCCGACCACGCTCCACAGGAGCCACTTGGCTTTCTGGCTGCGCATTTCGGTAAAAAGCGGGCCTAGACCCGCTTTTTGCGCGACAATAAGCATGAGCAACGGAATCATGAACAAGTAACGCAAGGAAGCGCTCCACATCCAGCTTGCCCCCGTTAATGATAGCGAGCGGTTCAACACAAATGTAACAGCAAAGAAGAAAGCTGCCGCAATCCCTAATCCGATCGACTTCATCCTAATCTACCACTCCAGTAGCGTCACTGACACCTTCACATCCAGTGTTTGGCCACCACCGCGATAAACCCCTTGAAGTGGACTAACGTCAGCATAATCTCTACCTGTGCCGACTCGGATATGATTGTCGAGCGCTTCAATATTATTGGTTGGATCAAGACCAATCCAGCCGATTCCCGGTGCCATTACCTCGACCCAGGCATGCGTCGCAGCATCACCCTTCAGGGCCGAATCTTCACCAACGTAAATATATCCGCTAACATACCGCGCTGGAATGCCCTGAGCATGAAGAATGCCGAGCATGATATGGCTGAAGTCCTGGCAGACGCCTTTCTTCAAATCAAAGGCTTCCATTGCCCGCGTTGCCACATTGGTGGAATCACCACTGTAAGTAAAGGTTCGATAAACATAATCCATCACATCAATCGCATATTGGACAGGATTCTCCATACGGCCAATTTCTTGTGTGACCTGCTGGGTCTGTTCTGGATTTAAATAAGTTAAACTCGTATCAATTAGGTAGGCTAGGTAATGCTTACGGAACAAATCCGTATGGAAAATGTATTTCATCTCTGGCGAATAATCAATCTGATGGATGAACGGACTCTTTTGAATACTGACCATCGATACGGCGGCAACCTCCAGATGCTCATGCTGCTCTGGTATGAAGAACGTTTCCACCTGATTGCCCCAAAGATCAATATGCTCCTTGGTCACGCAAGCCGGGGTAATGGTTGCCCGATAATGAAGCAGCCGTTGGCATTCATCCGTTCGTGGTTTTAGCCGAATGGTATTCATGCTTTGATCGACAATTGTCTCGTATGTGAACGTATTGGTATGCTCAATTTGGTACTTCATTCGGTGTGTGCACCCTCTCTTCCAGCATGAGTTAGAACAGTGTCCTCGCTCCATTTTTCCGTAATGGCTACAGGTCCGACCAAATAGTAGGTGCGGGCAAATATTCTGCCGATTTCATTACAGCGGTCTTTAACCCGCTCCAGAAAGACAACCACTTCTTCCCTACTGAGGGTTTCCAGCCTAACCTCATCCCATTCCTCTGCCAGTTCATCCAATGAGGCATATAATCTCCAAGAGTAATGGGAGACTTTACCCTTTTCTAGCATCTGAATGGACTCCCTTATACGATTCATACAATAACGGACAGACTTGGGAAAGGACTCCTCAGCAAAAAGAAATTGGACTACCGCATGGTGATGCATATCTGGTGAATAATGCTGCAAATAAGCCTCATAGCCATTCACAAACTTTAAGGCTGCTTGCCAATTGAGTGCCTCTCCCTGCTGCTCTGTGGTGCTACGTAACGCATGGCTGCTGGCAACATGGAGAATCCGCGCTGTCTTCTCCGCCCGCTCTAGCCATTTACCGATTTTAATAAATCGGTAAGCAACTCCTCGCGACATCGAGGCTTCAATTGCACCTTGGGCGGTTAACGCGGTCAAACGCATCCGTTCATAGAACTGGTTGATGTCCTTTGGAGATAAAGCAACACCTTTGATTGTGTTCACGTAGAGGTAAAGGTCATTCCATATCTCCCATAAGTCACCAGGCAGATGATCGCGCGCTACTCTTGCGTTCTCCCGCGCAACTCGCACGCAATTGACAATGGAATTGCGATTCTGATCGGCAAAAGTTAAATAATGGATCAACGCCTTACCCTCTCCAGGCATCTGCTGGCGGATATGGGCAAGCTCCTCTAGGGAGCAACATATTTCAAAAGCTTTTTCCCACTCGTGACCTAGCCGCATCTCATCCTCGGAAGCCTCCAGCATCTGGATAAACTGCAGGCTTGCGACTTTGGCATTGTTCTCGGCCCGTTCAATATTGCGGGACATCCAATAAAGCGAATCCGCTACTCGACTCAGCATTTAAGCTCTCCCCCCTTCAATACCCAGGTGTCCTTGCCGCCTCCACCCTGGGACGAGTTGACAACTAACGATCCTTCCGTAAGTGCTACTCGGGATAGTCCTCCTGGCAGCACATGCGTGGTCCGACCACGTATAATGAAAATTCGCAGATCCACATGGCAGGGGTAGAAGCGGTTGTCTTGGAATACGGGTGCCCGGGAGAGCTGAATCGTCGGTTGGGCGATGTAGCGATGAGGCTCGCGCAGGATTTTCTCCCGAAAGCGCTCACGCTCCTCTGGTGTAGCATGAGGACCAATCAGCATATCATAACCGCCGGATGAGCCAACATTCTTAATAACCATCTGCTCCAATCGCTCCAATACCCACTCGCGCTGCTGAGGATCCCTTAGCATATAGGTATCCACATTGGCCAATATGGGCTCCTCCCCTAGATAATAGCGAATCATCTCCGGAACATAAGCATACATCGCTTTGTCATCCGCTACACCATTACCAATTCCATTTAAGATCGCTACATTCCCCTGCCGATAAGCCTCCAGCAGTCCTGAGACACCCAGCAATGAGTCCGCGCGAAAAGCCTCTGGGTCAAGATAATCATCATCGATCCGGCGATAGATGATATCCACCCGCTGCAAACCACCTATCGTTTTCATGTAGACAAAGTGGTCACGCACAAGCAAGTCACGACCCTCTACTAGCGTTAGCCCCATCTGTTGGGCAAGGAACATGTGATCATAATATGCTGAATTATAAATACCGGGAGTGAGTAATACAGCAATGGGCTTGATTCCTTTTCTCGCATTCACGGGCTGATGAACTAAGACCGCGTCACGCATGAGCGAAAGCTGTGGCTCTAGGGTATGAATCGATTGGTTATCGAACAGCTCCGGATACACCTGTCTCATCACAAAACGATTCTGATACACATAGGACAGGCCCGAGGGATTGCGTAAATTATCCTCCAACACGCGATACTCTCCGCGCTCATCTCGAATCAGATCAATACCCGCAAGGAAAATATGATTCTTCAGCGGAATATCGATGCCACTCATCTGTTTGTGATAGTAGTAGGGGTTCTGCTCAACCAACTCCCGAGGAATAATACCAGCAGCAAGAATCCGCTGCTCCCGATAAATATCCTCCAGAAAGCAGTTGAGCGCTTCAGTGCGCTGAATCATGCCTCGCTCAATCCGCCTCCACTCTTCAGGGGGAACAATGATTGGAATAAAGTCAAAGGGCATCGTCCGCTCTGTGCTCACTTGGTCGTGGTAAACGGTAAAGGTAATTCCTTGCCGGAGAAAAGATAGCTGTGCCAGCTCATGCTTCTCCCTCAGCTCTTCATCCGAATACTGCTGCAGCTTCTGGTAGAAATCGGCATAATGGGGTCTCGGTTCGCCATGCTTATCAAGCACCTCATCATAAAAAGGCTCCGTCCGATATGGTATAAACATCGCGCTCATCCCCTTTGTTTGCCTTTCTCAGCGACCGACCTCACACCCACTGTAACTTTTCATGCCTGATTGCTTCCTCAAGCCTTATTATGCCGTTTAACCCTTTACTTACTGATGATATTCCTTACTTATTCGACGTGCAGATGCTGATTCCTCACGTTAGCCTTCTATTTCTCCATTGACCTTATCTCGCTCTGCCAAAGTTTTAGGTTAATTAGCGTAATTCTATATATTTTTTCACCAGTTTACAATATATCGTTGTAAAAAATCCTAGCATGCAAGGTTAGCTTACTCCTTTTTATTCATGTCCTTCTTTTCCTGCTATTAAAATAAAAGAAGTACCTTCGATCTACTGAAAGACCGCAGGCACTTCTTTTATTGATAACGCATGTCCCTCTGTTCTCCCGTTATTTATGGGCGTAGGTCGTTATTCATCCACTGAGTAGTGGTAGTCTCTATACTCTTGAGGCGTACAGCCCACTATTTTCTTAAACAGATATGTGAAGTAGGCCGCCGTTTGAATGCCTACCTGATCCGCTACTTCATACACTCGGATATTTGGGTCCTGGAGCAGCTTTTTGGCCAGATTTATTCTGGTTTCCTGGACATAATCAGAGATAGTCTTGCCCATTTCCTTTTTAAACAGCACACTTAAATAGCTGGCATTTAGATTAAATTGCACAGAAAGCTGCTTGACGGTCCAGTTCTCCTGAATCTTATCCTCAATAAAGCAGGCAATCTTCCGAATCAGGTTGTGCTGCTGGTTAATGTGTTCTTTCTTATCAATCAGCATATAGCGGTTAACATACTCCATGAGCAACTCGATAATCTGTCCGGTACTGCTGCAATCCAGCAATCGGCGCCACATGAGGATGTTCATCTCCCCCTCTGGACCATTATTCCACTTAAGGGACCGGATCAGCTCGCTTAGAAAACTCATTCCGAACGCCTGCACATAAGAGAAGGAAACCGGATCCTGAGAGAGCAATAGATCAAAAATACGACTCATGTATTCGCCAACTGTCGCCGCGTCACCAGATTCCATCAGCTGGACAATGCTGGGCATGAATTCCTCCCGCAGACGGAAATCTTTAAACCCAACAGAGTTAAGCTCTTCGTGGCGGGCGATCTGACCATCGGCAATAAGCCGCGACTGCGCCATCATAAATTTGACTTCCTTGTAAAGGAGCGGAACGTCAGCCCATGCGCCTCCCATTCGGCTGCAGCCCACCGTTACCGTAGAGCCGTATTGCTCCTGTACCATATTCTGAATAAACTGTAACTGCTTCTCAACCTTGACGCTTTCCTCCGGTGTCGGATTAATCTGCAAGGCAACGATTTCGTCAGAGGCTGTCTGGGCCAGAAACAGCATGGGCTCCAGATCGGACAAGCCGACATCCACGGTTCTGTGGAAGCCGCTCCCGAGCAGCACTCTTTCCTTGGCTTCCTTACCCGATGACAAGAAATGATCCAACCCGAACACGATGAGCCTTAAGCTCTTGATGCTTTTCGGCAGCTCCATCAGGCTGTTCCAGGATGAGAGCATGTCATCTGTCTGGGGAATCTCCGCAATCAGATCGCTGACAAAACGCTCCTTCACCAGCTTGAGACCCCCGGATACTTTTTTTTCCAATTCGCTCGTCAGCTCTAGCACCTGTCGCATCTTCTCCAGCGTGATTCTGAGCGTTGTCAGCCGGTTGGAAACCTCGTCCAGCTTGAGTGGCTTAAGCACATAGGCCTGCGCACCAACATTTATTGCGTCCTGGACAAATTCAAATTCATTATACCCACTGATCATGAGCACCTGAATTTGGGGGTGAAGCAGCTTGGCTTGGGCCACTAACTCAATGCCACTCATGCCGGGCATCGATACGTCGGAGATCAATACGTCAAAGACAGCTTCGGTTAACTTCTCCAGCGCTTCTTCCCCTGATTCCGTTGTCACGGGCTGCTCGTAGCCTAGCTCCTGCCATTTAATGTAGCGGACGAGTCCTTGAATATTCGAGGGTTCATCATCGACGATCAGCACTCTAAGCATGTTTATTGTTCCCTCCTGATAACCGGCTCAGTGGAGCAAGCTGGGAACATAATGGCAACCTGTGTCCCCTCGCCAACTGTACTGTCCATGGTGAATTGTCCTTCCTCGCCAAAATAGAGTGCTAACCGTTCCTTGATGTTGGCGGTGCCGAATCCACTGCCTTTGCCTACATGCTTGCCTTCGCGAATCGCTTGCAGGATGTCCGGTTGAATCCCCTGCCCGTTATCATAAACGGAAATGTGCACATTCTCGTCTTCTCTTTTGGCTGTAATGCGAATAAAGGCATTTTCCTTGCGCGTAATGGCCCCATGCAAAAAGCAATTTTCCACGATCGGCTGCAGCACCGTTTTAATCGTATACAGCTCCAGAACGGCGCTGTCAATCTCCCACTCGACGCGAACCCGATCCGGATAGCGCAGCTGCTGAATCTCCAGATAAGCTCGGACATGCTCCAACTCATCCTTGATGGGAATCACGCTGATCTGATTATTTAACGTCAACCGGTAAAAGGTAGTGAGCGCATCGATGATCCGAATCTGCTCGTCATCCTGTGCATCCAGCGCCCGCCAGCGAATCAGACCGAGGGAGTTGTAGATGAAGTGGGGATTGATCTGTGCCTGCATGGCCTTGAAGGCTTGATCCTTCTCCAGCAGACTGGCTCGCTTGATATCCTCAACCAGCTTGCCCAGTTGTCCCGACATGGAGTTAAACATACTTTCCAATTCACCCAATTCATCCTTATCCGTACTGCGTACGGTCACTTCAAACTCGCCACGGGAAATATCGCTCATCCGGGTGCCCAGCTTGCCGATGCGCCGAATGATATTCTTAAAGATGGTCATCATCAGGAAGGTCGATAAAAGCAGGAAAAGAGCGGTGATACCGACAATCAGCAAGAGTATGGTCAGGTTCTTCTGATCCATGTACTTCATATGCATAACTGCAACGACATGCCAGCCAGAGGACAGCGGTTTGACAATCTGAAGCTCATTAACCTGGGTGAGATCGAAGATAGGCGTCTGATCTTGGTTCTCCTTATCATCCGACCACTCTTTAGTGATCATCCGACTGCCAATCTTCGTCGTATCCGTCGCAGCCAGTACCCGTTTCGATTCATCGACAATATACAAAGCACCGTTGCCACTAAACGGCTGGTCGAACAATTCGCCAAAAACGGCGTCATAATTAAGCCGAATATAGACCATCCCCAGCATGCTTCCGGTTTGGCTGAGGATCTTGCGTGTGATGATAACCTGTTTGGGATTGTCAGGCGCATTGCTCCACAGGAGTGAATTAGTGGATAACATCGCCTTGTTATACCACGAGCGCTCATCCATGCCGGAGAGGTTCCGCCCTTCCGGACGCCAAAGCAGCTGCCCATCTTGCACCAAGGTTTCGTTGGTATGATAAATCCGAAAATCAACGATACCCGGTAAATATTTGCTCGTCATCAGGAAGGTGCGGTCCACATAATTGACCGTATCCACATTTTCCGCCATATCCATATATTCCCGTCCAAGTCGGGCAATTAGTTCACCGTCCGTAGCCGTTCGCACAGCGAGCAGATCATAGCTTTGCTTGCCAAAGTTGACATTGCGAGCTGTTTGTCGAACGGCCTCATCCATGGTAACCAGGTAGCTTTGATGAAAGCTGCGCATAACAATATAAACCGTGCCTGTGCCGAGAATGAGGGTGGGCACCAGCAGGATCAAGCTGAACATAAGGAAAATCTTTCTGCTCAGATTCATCCCACGGGTGAATCCAATGATCTGTCTTTCCAGCCAGAGCCGCAAAGGGCAGCACTCCTTTCATTCGCACAAAGTATATCATACCGCCCTAGTTAGACTGGGATCAGCAAAACCCTACCTCTGGTCCTTCATTTTTTTCGAGCGAAAAGGGAAGCCGCCTCTCACGGTTTCCCTTCTGCAATGATGATCAAATGATTATGCCTTATTACTTCTTCGCTGCCTGCAGTTCTTGGTTCCATTCTACCTTGAGCTCGCTCCAATGAGCGCGCTTCTCCAAGGCGGATTGGAATTCCGTCCAGGCTGCTTCAAAAGCTTTGTCATCCTTGGCCATCATCAGCTTGGCCTTGAATTCCTTTCGGATATTTTCCAGCTCTGGCAAGTATTTTTCCCATAAACCGCCTGCTTTAGCTTTGACCATATCGTAATCCTCAGCGACGCGCGTACCACCCATCTTGCCGATCTTCTCGGTGAATTCGATCGTCTTCAATCGGCCAGCTGGATCGGTTACGTTATAGTTCCACCAAGGATACCACTCGTTGCTGTAAGAAGAAGCTGAGTAAAGTCCTGGGTTTGTGCTTGCCACCTTGGCCGCATCACCTGAATCATGCAGCTTCTGATATTCATCGTTGGTGTACTGCCATTTCCCTAGCGGTTGATCCACCCAATCCCAGAACACGCCAGCTGGTCCTTCGTTCACAACCTGCTGCTGCTCTGGCTTTTGCGCCAGCGTATAATCAAAGAATTTCAAGATGGCATCTAGGTTTTTCGTTTCCTTGCTAATAAAAATGTCATCGCCTGGGTAGGGGTTAACAATCTGATTGGCGCCAACTGCGCTTACCCCTTCCACCTGCGGAAAAGGTATCGCTTCATAATACCAGGCAGGCTCCGTTGGACCAGCCAGAACTTCCCACAGCTGGGCGTCCATATTGAAGAATCCACCTACGTTCATAGCGATTCGACCCGACTTATTCTTCTCTTTATAGCGTTCCTTTTTGTCCGTGATGGCTTCACGGTCAATCAGGCCTTCGGTGTACATCTTGTTCATCCATTGGTAGGCAGCCTTGTATTGGGGATTGTCATAGATGAATTCGTAGCCGTCCCCCTTCTTCTCTACCGGAACGACACCTCCTGCAGAGCCGACTGTAACCCCAAACGTACTCAGGATAACGTTTTCATCGTTAGCATCCGAAAGAAAGCTTAGCGGAATCAATGGCTTTCCCGCTTCATCCTTTTGCTTGCTTGCAAGCCGCAGGTAGTCCTCCAACCCGCTTAAGGTTTTGAGATCGTCCATCTTCATGCCAGTCTTCTCCAACACGTCAGAGCGGACAAACCAGCCAAGAGAAGCCCAACCCGGCCAAGGATCCTCGGGGTTTTGGTCAAACCAGCTAGGGATTGACCAGATGTGCCCATCCGCATCCTTCATCTTGTCCAGATAGAGCTTGGGGATAGCGGCGAGACCGGGATATTTGTCCGGCATGTCGAAATATTGTTCAAGCGGAAGCAGGGTGTTCGAGCGGATCATTGCCGCTGTCACGATATCACTGCGCCCGAAAATAGCTGCATCCTCGAAGCCACCCGTATTCAGCTTCAAGTTAAGCGCAGTCATAGCATCGCCTTGCGTAGCCTCCAATTGAACGTCAATACCCGGCTCGTTTTCTCTCCAATACTTTTGCACCATACTGTCATTGTTGACGGTTGCGGTCCAACCCAGCCACAGCTTGAAGGCTTTGCTACCTGTGCTACCTTCCGTAGCTCCCGTAGTTCCTGTCGCTCCAGGGGCGGTTGCCTCCTCTCCCGATTTGGTGGTGCCCCCTCCGTTAGAGCAAGCTACTAGCCCAAACATAAGTAATGCAAGTGACGCGACCCCTACCCTTTTTATCCGTTTGCTTAAAGCCATCATGTGTTGCTCCTTCCCATTCTAATTGGTATATGGAAATATCCTCATACCTGTGGTGAGCTTGCTTACCCTTTGACGGATCCAATCAGAACCCCTTTGACAAAGTACTTCTGCAAGAAAGGATAGACGCACAAGATTGGAAGTGCGCTGACCATCACGGTCGACATCTTTATGGACATCAGCGTGACATTGGAGAGCATCGTACCTCTTGCCAGTGCCTCCTGATTATTGTTGGAGCCAAGTACCGCTGAGAGATCCTGAGCGGACAAAAGCTGCTGCAAAAAGGTTTGTACCGGGATGAGGTTCTGGTCTGAGACGAAGAAAGCACCCGCAAACCAATCGTTCCAATGCCAGACTGCAGTAAACAGCCCGATCGCCGCCAGCATAGGTTTGGACAGCGGCAAAATGATGGTGATCAGAATTCGCAATGGATTGGCTCCATCAATCTCTGCCGATTCAACCAACGCTTCGGGAATACCCTGGATGAACTTCATCATTACAAACATATTCCAGGCTGAGAAAGCAGAAGGAATGATGTACACCCAGAACGAGTTAAGCAAATTCAGGCTGTGGAGCTGGATGTACAGCGGAATCAATCCACCGCTGAATAACATCGTGATCAGTACATAGGTCAGCAGTGGTCCCCTGAGGGGCAATTGTCGATAGGACAAACCAAAGGACATCAACAGGGTAACCATAATACCGATAACGGTCCCGATAATTGTTCGGCCAACCGTGATCAAATAGGCGTGCTGAATGACAGAATTTCCTAGGACTACCTCGTAATTATAAAGCGTGAATTTTCGCGGCCACAGATAGACGCCGCCTTTGGCTGCATCGCTACCCTCATTCAGCGAGACAGCAAGCATATACATGAACGGATAAATCACGGAGATACACAGTATGCTCAGGAGAAGTATGATCGTGATCTGGACAACTCTTTCACTTGTTGAACGTTTCATCTTTTACCAAAGCCCCTCCCCGTTTATTTGCCGCGACATCTTATTCGTACCGAGTACGAGGATCAGGCTAATGGCCGAGGATATCAATCCGATTGCCGTCGCTACGCCAAAGTAGCCTTGCTGCAAGCCCGTGCGCAGAATGTACGTATCCAGCACATCCGCCACTGGCTGATTAGCCGGATTCATCAGCGGATAGATTTGATCCATCCCCACAGCGATCAAGCTCGGCATGCTTAGAATCAGTACGATGGAAATGGTCGGCAGGATGCCGGGAAAAGTAATGTGGCGCATCTGAGCCAGCTTGCCCGCGCCCTCCACCCGGGCCGCTTCGTATAGCTGTGGATCAATCGTCGTGATGGCGGCCAGATACAGAATTGTGTTCCAGCCTACTTCCTTCCACATGCCGCTTACAACAATCATTGGACGAAACCACTCCGTTGAACCGAGGAAGAAGATCGGATCTCCGCCCAAATTGACGATAAATTGATTGACCAGTCCGCCGTCCAGAGTCAGCAAGGATTGCAGGATATAGGCCACCACGATCCATGAGAAAAAGTGGGGCAGATAACTAATCGACTGGACAAACCGTTTGAATTTGTTATTCCTCACCTCGTTGATCATCAAAGCGAGGATGATCGGCGCTGGAAATCCGAAGAAAAATTTGAGTGCAGCGATGTAAATCGTATTTTTTACCACAACCCAGAACTGATCGTCCTGGAGAAAAGAAAAATTATCAAGTCCCACCCATGAGCTATTCCAAATGGTTTTGCCGATTTGAAAGTCCTTGAAAGCAACTTGAATGCCAGCCATCGGGATGTAATTGAATAAGAATAGCAGGACAAGTGCCGGTAAAATCATTAGATACTGCCAACGGTATTTTGTCAGTCTTGCAAGCATGTGCATCACCTCTATAGCTAAATTATAGAGTCCAATTGAAAGCGGTACCACGTCACAACGATTGGATTATTGTCGTTTTCATTGGAAGATGTTCTGGTGAGAATGAAAAGAACACCCGCAGGTGCTCTTTTCATGTTGCTATTCAATGTATCTATGAAAGTAAACCTGTTCGCTGAAATAGGTTAGATATTAGCTTTTAGATATCAAATACAGAACGAATCTTAAACTGCTCTTTTATTTCCTCGATGGAAGCAGGCATGCTGAACTGCTTCTTCTCAATATAGACGGTCTTCTCCACACCTGCGGACAGATCCAGGTAATTATCACTGAATATGGCATCCAGCTCGCGGAAGCTTAGTTCCACAAACCGAGCATAGGCTTTTGATTTTATCGTCACAACGAACCGGTTCGCTTCTTCCCTGATGAGTGTCTCTATTTGCGGATCAGCAAAGCTGAAATGCTTCGGCTTTACAAACAACACAGTTCCTTCACTCTTCGTTTCACCTGCCACGATAAAAGCATATTCAAGATAGGTTTCACGTTTCTTTGTTTTCGTATCCAACATGTGCTCCAAATCGAGCTGATCAACCTTGATGGAACTAAATGCGGGAAGCTCAACCGTTTTCCCAGACTCAAGCAGCACCTCAGATTTAGCATTCAGCAGTCTCCAGCGCAATTCTCCCTGAACAGCTTGCTGGCTTTCATTGGATACATGAAGCGAAACCTTGGTTCCCTCCTCACAAGCCGAAGCTAAGATGGGGGCAAAAAAGTGTTTTGCCGCATAATGCATCGCTTTCCATCTGCCATAATAATCGATGCTGGACCAGGAAGCCACAGGCCAGCAGTCATTCAACTGCCAATACAAGGCACCCATGCAGCGTCCTCTATGTCTGCGCCAATGCTCTACGCCACAGCGCATGCCCTCAGCCTGAATCAGCTGTGAAGCATAGAGAACCGCAGCGAAATCCTTGGGGTATCTGTAGGTCTCGCCAATGTAATAGAGAATTTTCTCGTTCCCCGTATTGTTCTTCTGATGAGACTCCATGACGTAGGAGAAAATATTCCGTTCCTCTGGCAAGGTAAAGCTTTCGATGGTCTTGAGGCTTGGGAAGGATTGCAGGCCAAACTCCGACATAAAGCGCGGGAAAAGCTTCCGATAATCAGTAAAGGGTTCTTTCCCGTGCCAGACTCCCCAGTAATGCATGTCCCCATAGTTTTCATCATTTGGCTTATCAAAGCTGCCCTTCGAAGATGGCGAAGCCACCCAATAAAAAGTGTTGGGATCGTATTCTCTGGCCAGAGCAGGCAGCAATACCTCGTATTGCTTGATGTAATCCGCCTGAAGCTGTAGGGAGGTCTTCTTGGCCCAATCCCACTCGTCCCAAGCCAGCTCCTGCTCATTGTTGCCACACCATAGGCCCAATGAAGCATGATGGCGAAGCCGCTTCATATTATCGATCGTCTCATGAGTGATATTATCCTTGAATTCCTCTGTCAGCTCATAGACGCCACAGGCATACAAATGATCCTGCCAAACAATGAGCCCATATTCATCACAAAGATCATAGAAGTAATCGTCTGGATAATAGCCGCCGCCCCATACGCGTATCGTGTTGAAATTGGCCGCCACGCAGCTTTGAAGCAGCTGATCTGTCCGCTCTCTGTTAACGCGTGCCAGAATGTTATCCTCCAGGATATAGTCGGCTCCCATAGAGAATATGGGTACGCCATTGACCTCAAAGGCAAAGGATTCTCCCCACTCATCCGCCTCCTGCTTAACCGTGATGGTCCTTAACCCAATTCGCAGCTCGCGGCGGTCAAGTACATCTCCCTGTTCAACCAAAGCAATCTCTACCTGATAAAGCGGTTGGCTACCAAGGTTATTCGGCCACCACAGCTCAGGCTGCGGAATCTCAATGGTGACATGATGGTCGGTACCCGTAGCTTCATTAATACGACCTTCCATTGTCTCACCGGACGGAGTAAGGATCTTAACAACAAGCTCCCTTTCGGCCTCCAGCCAGCATTTTGTTCTTAATCGAATATCAAGCGTGACCTTATCTTCTTCGTGAATCTGCGTAATATAGACATCATCAATTCGCGATTTGTCATAGCCTTTGATTGAAATGCTTCTCCAAATTCCCATATCAGGCAATTGTGGTCCCCAATCCCAGCCGAACATGGAATGGGCTTTGCGTAGGTGAGAGATGCCCTCCACGGCATCGGCGCAGTTGATCAGCGGCCGTTCCGCTTGTTTGCGCAGAGAAAACTCTACAGGCGAACGAAAAATAGCATGTATTGTATTCTCCCCAACGGTTAAAAGAGGCTTGATATCGATCTCATACGTACGGTGCATGTTATCGCTATTTAGAATATTAGCTCCGTTTAAGAACAGCTCGCACAGGGTATCAAGTCCCTCACAGAGCAACATCACCTGATCATGCTCTAAAACTTTAGCATCCACTTGAAATATTCTTTGGTACTCATAATCATAATTGGATAGCTCCAGAACCTCATATTCCTGCTCGCGATAAAAAGGATCTACCATTTGACCGGCGTTTAATAAGTCGTAATAGACTGATCCTGGTACATGACCCTCTATCCATTCCACATGGTCCAATCGTTTCATTTGCCATTTTCCGTTTAAATCAATCAGATGCATACTTATACCTCCCAAGTGTACTTATTTCCCTCGTTCAGCTCAATTGTACCAAGGCAGAGGTATTCTTTCTTATGTTGTGTTCACTCAAGTCGTGTGCTATTTTAACATCAGTTAGATATTAGGGGGGATACGGACATGATTAAATATAAAGAAGCAGGCCATATTGATCCGGAGTTGTTGGCCAACCCCTTTTGGGTCGAGTCCTTAACTAAGGTATCCCCGGAGCATACTCATGAATTCTACGAATTCTTTATTCTAAGTGAAGGCAACTGTAGGCATATCGTCAACGGACATACCCAACTGCTCAAACCGGGCTGCCTTGTGTTTATGAGACCTCAGGATATGCACAAATATGAACCTGATGGAGAGGGGGATTGTCGCTTTTTAAATATACCCTGTCGGCTTAGCCTCATCGAGGAAGCTTTTACTTATCTAAATGAAGCGGAGTATAAGTACGGTTTGCTAAACGCCCCTCTTCCCCAGATCGCTATGCTTTCCCAGCTAGAGATGGCCGAATTAATCCACAAGTTTGAACGTACCCAGATGCTTTCCACCATTGACAGGGTAAAGGCTAGAATTTATCTCAAGGGCATTATTGTCCATATATTCACCCAGTATTTCTTCACCCCAGAGACCAGCGAACAGCCGACTATTCCCTTATGGCTGGAGCACGCCATCTCCAAAATGCAACTGAAAGAAAACATGCAACAGGGACTTCCTGCTTTATACCAGTTCTCCGGAAGAAGCGTTGGACATGTAAATAGAGCATTTCGCCAATATTTAAATCAGACTCCCACCCAATATATTAACCAGCTTAAGTTGAATGTAGCTAGGAATCTGCTGCTGACGACCGAGCTACAAGTCGTTGAAATCGCCTTGGAGTCCGGTTTTGAGAATGTTAGCCACTTCTACCATCAGTTCAAAACGTTCTATCATCAGGTTCCGCTTGATTTCCGGAAGAATTCACATGTTAATCGCTTGACCCCAAGTAAGTAGAGGCTACTTGCCCATTGTGCACCTCATCCTGCTGTTCTGTTGTTTTCAAATAATCTTTAAGCAAAAGAAGGGGGACTGAAGGTTGGGTACAAGCATTCAAGAAATTATTGATTTTTTATTAAGACCGGTTGAACCATTAGAAACAACGGTCGACAGGCTAATGTTTGGAGATCCTCACGTAGAAGTAAAAGGGGTAGCAACCGCTTTTGTCGCAAGCCATTATGTGATTGAAAGAGCAAAGCTATTGGGAGCGAATCTGCTCATCACTCATGAAGGACTATTTTACAGCCATGTAAGTCCAATCCCACAATTAGAAGAAAGTCCTGTGTACAAGGCCAAATATCGATCGATTGAGGAAAGTAAAATGGCGATCTTTCGCTTGCACGATTACATTCACCGGTATGAGCCCGATGGGATTATGC